>JAIECN010000019.1 GCA_029068505.1 Alistipes sp. | reverse complement strand
GCCCACTGCGAATGAAATGCAGGCTGTGATCATCAGCGGGATGAACAGCCCGTAGCCGTTCGACAGCTCGGCGATCAGGAAGATCGACGTCAGCGGCGCGTTCATCACGCCTGCCATCACGCCCGCCATGCCTACCAGCGTGAACGACACCAGCGACACCTGCCAGTCGAAGAGCGCGTTGCACGTGAGCGCCAGCGCCGCGCCCGTGAAGGCTCCCACAAAGAGCGACGGGGCGAACGTTCCGCCTACGCCGCCCGCCGCATTGGTCGCCGCCATGGCGATGACCTTGAAGAACATCGTGGCCACGACGAATAGGATCGCCACCCAGTCGATGTCGCGGAACCGGTAGAAAAGCGAGCTGTCGAAAAGTTGCTGCGTCTGGCCGTGCATCAGTGCCGTAAGCCCTTCGTAGCCTTCGCCGTAGAGTGGCGGGAAAATGAAGATCAGAATGCCCAGCACGACGCCTCCTGCGAGCCATTTCTTGTATTGCTTGTCCAGGCCCTTGAAGAAAGTGCCCACCCGTGAATTCATCGTCGTGAAGTACCACGACATCAGACCGCAGAAAATACCCAGGAGAATGAACAGCGGAATCTGCCACAACTCGAACGCATCTTCGGGCCGCAGCGTCACGGCCAGGATGGGGTCGAAGTCGCGCAGCAGGAAAGCCATCGTCGTGGCCGTGATCGAGGCGATGAGCAGCGGGATGACCGAGGCGGCCGTGATGTCGAGCATCAGAATCTCCAGCACGAAGACGATGCCCGTGATCGGAGCCTTGAAGATGGCCGCGATGGCCGCACCGGCGCCGCAGCACAGCATCAGGGTGGTGTGCTTGTAGTTGAGCCGGAACAACTTGCCCACGTTCGAGCCGATGGCCGCTCCGGTCAATACGATCGGAGCCTCGGGGCCTACCGAACCGCCGAATCCTATGGTCGTCGCACCGCCCACGATCGAACTCCAGCAGTTGTGGCGTGCGATGCGCGAGTTTTTGCGCGACATGGCTTGCAGCACGCGCGTCACGCCCTCCGAAATGTTGTCCCGAACGACATATTTCACAAAGAGCGACGCCAGGATGATGCCCATCGCCGGATAGATCAGGAACAGCAGGTGGGCGCTTTCGACTGGAAACCAGCGCGTCAGTCCTCCCTTGATGGCGTAGAGCAGGATTTCGAACAAGTAGGTGCCCACGCCGGCCAGGGCGCCCACGACCACGGCCAGCAACATCATGATCTGGCGTGTCGAGAGCCGCCGGGTCAGATGGAGGAAGTAGGTGTAGATGCGTTCGGTGCGCAGGCGCATGGCGGGAAGCGGTTAAGAGGGCGTGTTTGCAGTGAGCGGTTAGGGCGGGGCGTTTGCAGGGGGTAGGACTGTGCGGAAGTCTTTCCCTTTATTCGTTTTTCTCGGCGAAAGCCTGCGCTTGGGCCGCGATCAGCTCCTTGTCGTCGAAATAGTTTATCTTCATTGCATTGCGTACGTCGTTCAGCGTGGCTGCAGCCGCTTCGCGTGCCTGGCGCGAACCCGCTTCGAGCATTGCGTAGACCTCGGCGATCCGCGTCTCATAGTAGCGGCGGCGTTCGCGGATGGGGTCGAGGGTTTCGTTCAGCACGGCGATCAGCAGGCGTTTGACTTTCACGTCGCCCAGTCCGCCGCGGCGGTAGTGGGCTTTCAACTCGTCGAGCGAGGAGTATTCGGGCAGGTATTTCTCGAAATGTTCCGGACGGCAGAACGCATCGAGGTAGGTGAACACTGTGTTGCCTTCCACCTTGCCGGGGTCTTCGACGCGCAGATGATCGGGGTCGGTATACATGCCCATGACTTTCTTCTTCACTTCGTCGGCCGTGTCCGACAGATAGATGCAGTTGCCCAGCGACTTGGACATCTTGGCTTTGCCGTCGGTGCCCGGCAGGCGCATGCACGCCGCGTTGTCGGGCAGCAGGATTTCGGGTTCGACCAGCGTGGGGCCGTAGGTCGAGTTGAACTTGTGGACGATTTCGCGGGTCTGCTCGATCATCGGCTCCTGGTCTTCGCCCGCCGGGACGGTCGTTGCGCGGAAAGCCGTGATGTCCGCCGCCTGGCTGATGGGATAGGTGAAGAAACCCACCGGGATGCCCTGCCGTTGCGTCGTGTCGCCCTCGGCAGCGTTCTCCGAGAAGCCGCGCAACTGGATTTCGGCTTTGACGGTCGGGTTGCGTTGCAGACGCTGCACCGTCACCAGATTCATGTAGTAGAACGCCAGCTCGCACAATTCGGGAATCTGCGACTGGATGAAAAGCGTCGATCGCGCCGGATCGAGACCCGCCGAGAGGTAGTCGAGCGCCACTTCGATGACGTTCTGCCGCACCTTTTCCGGGTTGTCGGCGTTGTCCGTCAGGGCCTGGGCGTCGGCGATCATGATGAAAATCTTGTCGAATTCGCCCGAGTTCTGCAACTCCACCCGGCGGCGGAGCGAACCTACATAGTGACCCAGATGGAGCCGGCCCGTGGGGCGGTCGCCCGTGAGAATTATTTTTGCCATAATACGATGATCTTTTTCCGTAAATAAGTCCCGCAGCCGTCCGGTTTTCCGGTGGCTTTTCGGAGCCGCCGGCCGCAACACCTCTGTGCAGAGGCTTCTGCGAGGTGTCGAAACTGGATTCGGTGCAGGATTGATTGGTACAAACTTACGAAAATCCGCGCGCGCGACCTAAAAAAGTTGTTAGATATCGTTTTTTTTTATACTTTCGTTTGCTGAAATAAATTGTTGCTATGACTGTCATCCAACTTGAATACCTCCTGGCCGTGGCCAACTGCGGCAGTTTTTCGCTCGCCGCCGAGCATTGTTTCGTCACGCAGCCTTCGTTGAGCATGCAGGTCAAGGCCCTCGAAGAGGAGCTGGGAGTCGTGCTGCTGGATCGTTCGAAGAAGCCCGTCATCCCCACCGAGGCGGGCGAAGTCGTGCTGGAGCAGGCACGGCGCACGCTCTCCGCTTATAATTATATCAAGGAGGCCGTGGCCGAACTGAAGGGCGAGACGGCCGGTAAACTGCGTCTGGGCGTCATCCCGACCATCGCGCCTTATCTGTTGCACAAGTTCATCCCTGCTTTCGTGCGCGACTTTCCCAAGGTCGAGCTGGAGATTTCCGAAATGATCACCGCCGATATCGTCGAGGCGCTCAAACGCGACAGGATCGACGCCGCCCTGGTCGCCAGCGGCACTTGCGGCGAGGGCATTCTCGAACAAGAACTCTTCAACGACCGTTTTTATGCCTATGTCTCGCCCGAAAATCCGCTCTACGAGCGGCAGAACATCCGCATCGAAGACATCGACCTGCGCGACCTGGTGATCCTCAGCCCCGGCAACTGCATGCGCGACCAGATCATCGAGCTGTGCCAGGCGCGCCGCAGCATGCCGGCGCACTATTCTTTCGAGTCGGGGTCGCTCGATACCCTGATGCGCATCGTCGACTGCACTTCGTCTCTGACGATCATCCCCGAAATGGCCGTGGAGTTCATCCCTGCCGACCGGCGCGACCGGCTCAAAACCCTGGCCAAGGGGGCTACCTCGCGCAAGATCGCCATTGCCGTGAGACGCACCTATGTCAAGAATTCGATCATCCGTGCCTTGACCGACACCATTCTGGCCCATGCCGGAGCGGAACGCCGATCCGAAAATTTGTGAATGCCGGATTGGGTATTTTAAATCTTCTTCCTATCTTTGCAAGGTTATAGGCACATATCGATTTTTTATGGAGAAACTCATCGAAACGATCGTCGGAGCGATTGAAGATAAAAAGGGTAAGAATATTGTATCGTTGGACCTTTCGGGTTTCGACGGCGCCATCTGTTCGGCGTTCGTAGTCTGCAATGCCGATTCCACGACGCAGGTCGCGGCCATCGCCGACGGCATCGAAGAGAAGGTGCAGGAGACCCTGGGCGAGAAGGTGTGGCGTGTCGAAGGACAGCAGAACGCGGTCTGGATCGCCATGGACTACGTCGACGTGGTGGTGCACATCTTCCAGACCGAGTTGCGCGATTTCTATCGGCTGGAGGAGCTGTGGGCCGATGCGCCGCTGACCCGTTACGAATACGAAGAGTGATTTTCCCGCTATGGTACAGAAACGCAAGAACAATAATAAGAACCTGGGGTTTCCGCGGCCGTCGATGCTGTGGATCTATGCTTTGATCGGGGCTTTCATCCTCGGTTGGTATTTCTTCGGCGAAAACAGCGACACCCCTTTGTCCAGCGATTGGGCTTCCGTCGAGCGGATGGCCGAGCGGGGCGAGGTCGAGAAGATACGGGTCGTCAACCGCGACCGGGCCGAGGTCTTCCTCGCAGCGGAGGCCGGCGAGCGTTATCGCAAGGATTCCACCGACCGGCGTTACCGGCGGCTGCCGCGCACCGGCCCGCAGTTTTTTTTCACCATCGGATCGGTCGATTCGTTCCGCGAGGATTTGAAGTCCGTCGAGGAGCGGACCGGGCGTTCCGTGCCGGTTGTCTACGAGAACAAGAGCAACGACTGGACTACGTTGCTCATCAATTTCTTGCCTTGGGTGCTCATCATCGGCGTGTGGTTTCTTGTCATGCGTTCCATGTCGCGCGGCGCCGGGGGCGGTGCCGGCGGCGGAATCATGAACGTCGGCAAGGCCAAGGCGCAGGTCTTCGACAAGGACAATTCCCGCCGGGTGACATTCAAGGATGTCGCCGGCCTTGAGGAGGCCAAGGTCGAGATCATGGAGATCGTCGATTTCCTCAAGAAAGCCGACAAATATAAGGAACTGGGAGCCAAGATTCCCAAGGGCGCCTTGCTTGTGGGACCTCCGGGCACCGGCAAGACCTTGCTGGCCAAGGCTGTAGCCGGCGAAGCCAACGTGCCGTTCCTTTCGATTTCGGGTTCCGATTTCGTCGAGATGTTCGTGGGCGTCGGCGCTTCGCGCGTGCGCGACCTCTTCGCCCAGGCCAAGCAGAAAGCCCCGTGCATCGTCTTCATCGACGAGATCGACGCCATCGGACGCGCCCGCGGCAAGAACGCCGGGTTCTCGGGCAACGACGAGCGCGAAAATACGCTCAACCAGCTTCTGACCGAGATGGACGGCTTCCAGACCAACACCGGGGTGATCGTCCTTGCGGCGACCAACCGGGCCGACATCCTCGATAAGGCGTTGATGCGCGCCGGGCGTTTCGACCGTCAGATCGAGGTCGGCCTGCCCGATGTCAAGGAGCGCGAGGAGATTTTCGATGTCCATCTGCGGCCGCTGAAGCTCGATCCCGCGCTCGACCGCGCGTTCCTCGCCCGGCAGACGCCCGGTTTCTCGGGCGCCGACATCGCCAACGTCTGCAACGAGGCTGCGCTGATCGCTGCGCGCCACAATAAAAAGTATATCGCCAAAGAGGATTTCCTGGCCGCCATCGACCGCATCATCGGCGGGCTGGAGCGCAAGAACAAGATCATCACCGACCAGGAGAAGCGTGTGATCGCTTACCATGAGGCCGGACATGCGACCGTCAGCTGGATTCTCGAAAATGCCAGCCCGCTCATCAAGGTTACGATCATCCCGCGCGGCAAGGCGCTGGGCGCCGCCTGGTACCTGCCCGAAGAGCGGCAGATCACCACGCGCGAACAGCTCATGGACGAACTGGCCGCCACGCTCGGCGGACGAGTCTCCGAGCAGCTGACGTTCGGGGAGGTCTCGACCGGAGCGCTGAACGATCTGGAGCGGGTGACCAAACAAGCCTATGCGATGGTCGCTTATTATGGCATGAGCGAGCAGGTCGGCAATCTGTCGTTCTACGATTCGACCGGGCAGAGCGACATGGCCTTTGCCAAGCCCTATTCCGAGTCGACGGCCCAGCGTATCGACGCCGAAGCCCGGGCGCTGATCGACAAGGCCTATGCTATGGCCGAGAAGGTGTTACGCGAGCATGCCGCCGGGCTGAAAGAATTGGCCGAGTTGCTGTTGTCGCGCGAAGTGGTCTTCACCGAGGATGTCGAACGGATTTTCGGCAAGCGCAAGAAAGATATCGAGCGCGAGCGCCGCGAAGCGGCAGAGAAAAACGTTGAGAAAGCCGGTCCGGCCCAAAAGCCGGCCAAGGATGCCGAAGCGGCCGAGTCCAAGGGCGTCGAGACGGCGGAAAAAGGCATCGGGAACGGAAAAGCGAAGACTGCGCGTCGCCCGCGCAAGCCGAAAGAGGAGGGCGTTCCGGAACAACCTGCGGCGCCGAAACCGCGAAAATCCCGAAAATCGCAGAAAGCATCTTCGGACGATTCTGCCGAGTGACCTTAATTTTCGAATTTCTGACCTGACTTGAACCGATGAATGATAAAATGAAAAATCTCGCCATGCGCACCTTGAGCGGCTCGGTGTTGGCCGTCGTCGTGCTGGGTGCCATCGTATGGTCGCAGTGGAGTTATGGCGCCTTGTTGGCGTTGTTGCTCGTGGGCGGCATGATCGAATTCTATGCTTTGGCTGCCAAGTGCGGCGCCCGCCCCCAGCGGGTCTTCGGAGTCATCGCCGGCCTGGTGCTTTTCGCATTGAATTTTGTTGCCGTTTCGGGCTGTGTGCCCATTTTGGGCAGCGCCTGGCTGCCGTTCGGCTGCGGCATGGCGTTCGTGCTTTTGTCGATTCCTGCCATGCTCGTCTGCGAGTTGTTCCGCAAGAATTCCGATCCCATTTCTGCGGTCGGAGCTACTTTGTTGGGCGTTTTCTATGTCGCCTTGCCCTTGTCGCTTTTGTTTTATGTCCCTGTTATCGGCACTGGAGACCGGAACCCTTGGGTGATGATCGCCTATGTGCTCATCATCTGGGCCAACGATGTCTTCGCCTATCTGGTCGGCATGTCCGTCGGGCGTCATCCGCTTTTCGCGCGTCTGTCGCCCAAAAAATCGTGGGAAGGATTCTTCGGCGGGCTTGCGGGCGCCGTCGTGGCCGGATGGGGCGCTGCCCGTCTGTTGGGCGATAGTTCGTGGGCATGGATCGGCCTGGCGCTCATAGCTGCTGTTTCGGGCGTTCTGGGCGATCTGGCCGAGTCGATGTTCAAGCGGGCCGCCGGGGTCAAGGACTCGGGCCGTTCGATTCCCGGGCACGGAGGCGTGCTCGACCGTTTCGACGCCCTGCTGCTCTCGGCGCCGTTCGTCTTCGTGTATATGCTTTTCGTGATGTAACTGCAAACTCCAACATCCATGAAAATAAATAAGGAAGGTTATAAGATCATCGTCGTTTCGGGCTTGATCTGCGTGTTGTTCTGGTGGTTGTTCTATCGTTTGTTGATCAGCAATTCGAGCACTACGCTTATCTGGGCCAGCACGATATTTCTGCTGTTGTTCTGGTTCTTCATCGTCGCCTTTTTCCGCGAGCCGCGGCGCGTGCGCATCCATGACGGCGACCTGGTTTTCGCGCCTTGCGACGGACGGGTCGTGGTGACCGAGGTCGTCCGGGACGACGAGTATCTGCATGAGGAGATGTTGCAGATTTCGATCTTCATGTCCATCACCAACGTCCACATGAACTGGGTGCCCGTAGGCGGCATCGTCGAGTATTTCAAATACCACCCCGGGCGTTTCTTGGTTGCCTGGCATCCCAAGTCGTCGACCGAGAACGAGCGGACGACCACCGTTGTGCGCATGGCTTCGGGTCATCGGGTGCTCTTCCGGCAGATCGCAGGCCTGATCGCCCGGCGGATCGTCTCCTACATGGAGGCGGGCCACCAGGTCGAGCAGAACAGCGTCTGCGGGTTCATCAAGTTCGGTTCGCGGGTCGACGTGCTCGTGCCCAAGGGAAGCGAGCTGCTCGTCGGTCTGGGCGATCCTACGGTCGGTTCGCAGACACCCATCGCCCGGCTGCCTAAAAAAGCGGAGGCATGATCGCGACTTCGCAGACCGTGCTGAAATTTCTTGCCGGAGCGGCTGTCGTTGCGGCAGTGCTCTTTTTGGTCTGGTATTTTTCGTCGATCGTCGTTTATATCCTCGTTTCGGCTGTGCTGGCCGTCATGGGGCGGCCGCTCGTCAAGCGGATTTCGGCATTGCATATGCGGCGTTGGCAGGTGCCGCGTTCGATCGCGGCGTTGGTTACGTTGGCCGTCATCTGGACGGTCGTCGCCGTGCTGTGCGCCTTGTTCGTGCCGTTGGTTTTCAACAAGATCAACCAGTTGGCCGGGGTCGACTTCGGTGCCGTCGTCGGCAGCATCGGCGATCCCGTGGCGCGGGCGCAGGACAACTTGCAGCAGTTGTTCGCCTTGCCCGAGAGTTCGTTTTCCTTGTCCGAGGAGTTGACCGCGGCCTTGCGGCGGCTGATCGACTTCGAGTCGCTCAATTCGTTGTTCTCGTCGGTCATCGGCATGGTTTTCTCGTCGGTCATCGCCATTTTCTCCATTTCGTTCATCACGTTCTTCTTCCTCAAGGAGGACGACCTTTTCTATACCATGGTCACGGGCGTGTTCCCCGAGCGGTACCGCAACAGCATCACCCGGGCCTTGGATTCCGTGACGTTGCTCCTCGGACGTTACTTTACCGGCATCCTCTCCGAGAGTTTTCTGTTGATGTGCGCCGTGTCGCTGGTGATGATGATTTTCGGCATGAAGGCCGCCGACGCTTTCTTCATCGGCCTGGTCATGGGCGTGATGAACGTCGTGCCTTATGCTGGCCCGCTGATCGGCGGCGTGATTGCGGTGCTGGTCGGCATCCTCACGCCCATCGAGGGAACGTCGGTGGGGCATACGGTCTTCGTCATTGTTGTTTCGTTGTTGGCGATCAAGGGGGTGGATGATTTCGTCTTGCAGCCTACGCTCTATTCCGAGCGCGTCAAGGCCCATCCGCTCGAAATTTTCCTTGTCATCCTTTTCGCCGGGTCGTTCGCCGGCATTTTGGGCATGCTGCTGGCTATTCCTTCCTATACCGTCTTGCGCGTCTTCGCCAAGGAGTTCTTCTCCCAGTTTGCATTGGTGCGGCGGCTGACCGAGAAAATCTGATGGAGCCGGTCGTTTTCGAAGGGGTGGTCGAGCATGGGCGGCAGCTCGGGCGGCAGTTGGGTTTCCCGACCGCCAATCTGCCCGTTGCCCCCGACACGCCGGTCAGCGATGGCGTCTATGCTTCGTGGGCGGAAGCGGATGGACGACGCTACCGGGCCATGTCGAATCTGGGGCGCAATCCCTCGGTCGGGGGCGGCGAACGGAGGCTGGAGACCCATCTGTTCGGATTCGCCGGAACGCTCTACGGCAAAACCCTGCGGGTGGAGCTGGTGCGGCTGATCCGCGGCGAGCAGCATTTCGCTTCGGTCGAGGAGTTGCGCAGGCAGATAGAGAAAGACAAGGAAACGATCTTGAATTTGACATACTGACCGGGCAGAAAGCCCGGAGACGGTGAAAAACAAAACTATAAAAAATAGGTTTATTATGTTTTTGGACACATCTTTGCCTTATAAGGTCGCCGACATGTCGTTGGCCGAGTGGGGGCGCAAGGAAATCGAGATTTCCGAATACGAAATGCCCGGTCTGATGGCCGTGCGCCGCAAATATGGCCCTTCGAAACCGCTCAAGGGCGTGCGCGTCATGGGGTCGCTGCACATGACCATTCAGACCGCCGTGCTGATCGAGACGCTGGTGGAGTTGGGCGCCGAGGTGCGCTGGTGCTCGTGCAACATCTTCTCCACGCAGGATCATGCTGCGGCCGCTATCGCCGCCGCCGGTGTGCCGGTTTTCGCATGGAAAGGCGAGACCTTGCCCGAATATTGGTGGTGCACCGCCATGGCGCTCTCGTTCCCGGGCGGCAAGGGGCCGCAGCTGATTGTCGATGACGGCGGCGATGCTACCTTGTTGATCCACAAGGGCTACAAGGCCGAGAACGACGCTTCGACGCTCGACGCGACCCCCTCGTCCTACGAGGAGGAGGTCATTCTCGATACGCTCCGGCAGCTTCTGGCCGAGGATCGCGGCAAGTGGCACCGCACCGTCGCCGAGTGGCGCGGCGTGAGCGAGGAGACCACCACGGGCGTCCATCGGCTCTACCGCATGATGGAGGAGGGCGAGCTGCTCGTGCCGGCTATCAATGTCAACGACTCGTGCACCAAATCGAAGTTCGACAACCTCTACGGCTGCCGCGAATCGCTGGCCGACGGCATCAAGCGCGCGACGGACGTCATGATCGCCGGCAAGGTGGTCGTGGTGTGCGGTTACGGCGATGTGGGCAAGGGCTGCGCCCGGTCGATGCGTTCGTACGGCGCCCGGGTCATCGTCACGGAGATCGACCCCATCTGCGCCTTGCAGGCCGCCATGGAGGGTTTCGAGGTCAAGACCGTCGAAAGCGCCTTGTCCGAGGGCAATATCTTCGTGACGTGCACAGGCAACTGCGACATCATCACGCTGGAACATATGGAGCGCATGCGCGACCAGGCCATCGTCTGCAATATCGGCCATTTCGACAACGAAATCCAGATGGACCGGCTCGAAAAATCGGGTGCCGTGAAAACCAACATCAAGCCCCAGGTCGACAAATACACCTTTGCCGACGGCCATTCGATCTTCATTCTGGCCGAGGGGCGTCTGGTCAACCTCGGGTGCGCTACGGGGCATCCGTCGTTCGTCATGTCGAATTCGTTTACCAACCAGTGTCTGGCGCAGATCGAGTTGTGGCAGAAGAAGTTGGAGGTGGGCGTCTACCGCCTGCCCAAGCACCTCGACGAGGAGGTCGCCCGGCTCCATTTGGACAACTTGGGCGTCGAGTTGACGCACCTGACCAAGAAGCAGGCCGACTATATCGGCGTGCCGGAGGAGGGGCCGTTCAAAGCCGATCACTATCGGTATTGAGCCAAGGTGAACTTTGCGATTAAGCGAGGGCAGAGACTGCTTGCAGACTATGCCGAGCAAGAGCAAAGTCAAGCCCTCGAAGAGGGATTAAAAGCGGGCAAAGAAATTCGGGGCGCCTCTTCAATGAGGCGCCCCGAATGCGTTCGAGAGCGAGTGTCTACCGGTAGGTGATGTCGATGGTTGTCGGATTGACGATGTCGCGCTGTTTGGTCGTCTTTCGGTTCTTGATTTCGTACTTGTAGCGCTTGTACTCGTCCGGATAGTCGGCCATATCCTCGTGAAGCAGTTCGTTGCCCACGACGATGTCGTATTCGCAGAGGTATTCGGCATAGGGGCTGTTGTAGGCTATCTGCGTGATGCAGCCGTCGGCGTCGGTGGTGAAGCTCAGCGGCAGATATTCGCCTTCCGAAACGGTGCTGCTGATGTAGGTGTAGGATTTGCGGACCGTTACGTTGGGCGTGGGCCAGCCTTCATAGGCTATGTCCGACGTCACCCAATCGTCGCCGCCGCCCTCCGTTTTCTCGGGCAGGCATGTGCCGAAGCCGCCGCCTGTCAGACGCAGCAGCGTGAACAGCACCTGCGGATCGTCGAGATCGGCGCTCGAACCTGCCAGTGCATAGAACATCAGATCGAGGTTGGTCTTGTCGTTGGCGATGCGGTTGGGGTAGAATTCGGCCGCCGGGAATTCACCCTCGAATTCGTGGTTGTCGTAGCTGTCGTAGTAGGTGTAGCGGGTCAGCAGTCCCTCGGCGTCGTAGAAGAACTTGTTTTCGTCGTAGGAGTCGAGATTGCCGTCGTCCGTGCTGGAATGTTTGGAGACCCACTTCCCGATGCGGCCCTCGCTGTCGTAGGTGCAGATTTCCTCGGCCGAAATGCGTACCGATCCGTCGTAGGTGGTTTGGGCCGCTTCTTTGAAGCGTCCTTTTTCGTCCAGCAGGGCTACGGTTTTTCCGCAGAGCGTGCCGTCCGAGGCGTCGTGCTCCGATACCGTGATTTCGCCGGTCAGGGTGTAGTCGAGCGTGTAGAGGGTCGAGCCTTTCTCCTTTTCCGTCAGGTCGTATTCTTCGATGATCTGCGCGACGCGGTTGCGTTCGTCGTATTTGAAAGTCTGCGAAACGGTCTCGCGCTTCGTCTCTTCCTTGCAGTTGTCGATGAGCAGATAGTCGACGCGGCTGACGTATTTGACAGTGGCAGGAGTCGGTTTGTCGGGATTGTCCGGGGTGTCCGGATCGTCACCCTCGGTGCGTTGCTCGATTTCGATCGTGATGCGGCTGTCTCCGCAGAGGATCGTGATTTTCGCGTAGCGCGATTCGCCGGAGACGTTGGATTCGAGAATGCGGATCGTGATCGAGGTTTTGCCGGCCTTACCTTCGTATTTGTCGAGTTCGATCCACGAAAGGCCGTCGGATTGGGCGCGCGTCGTCTTTTCGAGAGTCGCCGTCCAAGGGGCGGGTGCCGTAAACGACACGGTTCGGTCGGCCCGGTCGGCCGTGAAAATCAGGGATGATTGCGAAGAATCGGTCAGAGCTAAATTCCCCCCCCCTCCGGGGATTCGTTGCAAGCGGCTACCGCTGCGGCAGCGAGCATTGCCAGGAACAATTTTACGGATTTCATCTTTTTGGATTAAAAAGGTTTGTTCGCAAATATAACTCTTTTTATCGCAGAAAAAGATTATCCGCGGAAGAAATCGTATATTTTTCAGCGTTTTGCAGATTCAGAACAGCCCGGACACCCACTCTTTGAACGGTGTCCACACGTCGGCCGCAACCAGCACGAACATCGTCAGGCAGGCGATCAGCTTGAGTCCCGTGCCTACGATGAATGCCATGAAAGAACCGAACCCCACTCGGAACGCCTTGCCCGAATCGGTGCTGTCGTGGAGCAGTTCGCCGGCCACGGCTCCTGCGAACGGGCCGAGGACGATGCCCCAGGGCGGAAAGAGGATGAAGCCGGCGAAAACGCCGATCGTCGCACCGATGGCGCCTGCCCGCGAGCCGCCGAAACGGCGCGTCATCCAAGCCGGTAGAAAATAATCAGCAGCCGAAACCGCTATGGTAAGCGCCAGCCAAAGCCAGAGCGTCGCGGCCGAAATTTGCGAGTAGGAGGCGCCCCAGGCGCAGAGCAGCCCGATGTAGCCGAGCACGACGCCCGGAAGAACCGGTACGATGCACCCGACGATGCCGAGCGCCGAGAGCACGAACGCCAGAATGGCCAGCAGAACATCCATAGCCGTTTATTCGGTCAGCCGGTTGGTCGCCGTGTCGGGGAATACGATCCACGGCCGGAACTGCTTGGCATCTTCGAAATCCATCTGCGCATAGGAGGCGATGATGACCACGTCGCCCACCTGCACCTTGCGGGCCGCAGCGCCGTTCAGGCAGATGCAGCCGCTCTCGCGCGGGCCTTTGATGACGTAGGTTTCGAAACGCTCGCCGTTGTCGATGTCCATGATCTGGACCTTTTCGCCTTCGATGATGTTGGCCGCTTCGAGAAGCGCCTCGTCGATGGTGATGCTGCCCACATAGTTCAGATCGGCCTGGGTGACCGTCACACGGTGGATTTTCGATTTGATGACTTCGATTTGGAATTTCATTATCGGATTCGGATGTTGTCGATTAGACGGATCGGGCCGGCCTGCACCGCGATGCAGCCCTGGATGCGGGCCGCGTCGTCCCATGCGGCGACTTCCTGCATGGTTCGGGCGTCGACCGACTGGTAGTAGATCGTTTTCAGCAGCGGATTGCGGTCGATTTCTTCGGCGACCCACGCTTTGAGTTCGGCGGGCGTCAGCTCGTGCGACTTCTCCACGGCCGCACGCAACGTCGCATAGATGTGCGGAGCCGCTGCCCGGTGCGCCTCGTCGAGGAGTTGGTTGCGCGACGAGAGCGCCAGGCCGTCGTCGCCGCGGACGATCGGACATTCGACGATCTCGACCGGCAGCCGCAGCTGCTCCACCATGGCGCGGACGACGGCGATCTGCTGGAAATCCTTTTCGCCGAAGTAGGCGCGGGCGGGCCGTACGATGTCGAACAGCCGGCTGACCACCTGGGCCACGCCGTTGAAGTGGCCGGGGCGCGTGGCGCCTTCCATCACTTTGTCGACCGTTCCGAAATCGAACTGCCGCGTGTCGGGTTCGGGATATATTTCTTCGACCGAAGGCATCAGCACGTAGTCTGCGCCGGCATCTTCGAGCAGGCGCGCGTCGGCTTCCGGCGTGCGGGGGTAGTGCCGCAGGTCGGTCTTGTCGTTGAACTGCGTGGGGTTGACGAAGACGCTGACCGCCACGACGGCGTTTTCCTTGCGCGCCCGTTCCACCAGCGAGCGGTGTCCGGCATGCAGGGCGCCCATCGTCGGGACGAAACCGATGGTCGCGGCATCGGCCTTGTCCAAAGCCTTGCGGAGCGCTTCGACGCTTGTAAATATTTCCATATTCTTCTTGAATCGGATTGCGGGGCAAAGGTAGAAATTCCGATAGATAAAACGAAGCTTTTTTTGTAAAAAAACGTTCCGCAATGCGTTTTGTCGAATTTTTGCTATCTTCGCATGAAACAATACCCGAACGTCATGAAAAAAACAATCATCATGTCTTTTATCGCTTTTTCGTTCGCTTCGTGCGGCGGCGTTTCGCAGCCGGACGAGGCGCCGTGGATCGTCGATCGCTTCGACGATGTGAAGGTGATCCGCTACGAGGTTCCCGGCTTCGAAGAACTGCCTTTGGAGCAGAAGGAATTGATTTATTACCTGGCCCAGGCTGCTCGCTGCGGGCGCGATATTTTGTTCGACCAGAACTGCGCCATGAATCTGCCCGTGCGGCGGACGCTGGAGACCGTCTACGAGCATTACGAGGGCGACCGCGGCTCGGCAGAGTGGCGGGCGTTCGAAAAATATCTCAAAAAGGTGTGGTTCGCCAACGGCATCCATCATCATTACTCCAACGACAAGTTCGTGCCCGAATTCTCCGAGGAGTATCTGTTGTCGCTCATCGAGACTATCCCCGAGGAGTATTTCGGCGATGAGTTGAACGCCATGCGCGGGGCCGTCTGCGTCGCCATCTTCGACCCCGATATGTACCCCACGCGGCTCAACCAGACGGCGGGCGACGATCTGCTGCTCACCTCGTCGAGCAATTACTATTGCGGCGTTTCCCAGCCCGAGGCGGAGAAGTTCTACGCTGCGATGGCTGCGGCCGACGCGGGCAATCCCGAGCCGGTCTCCTACGGTTTGAATTCGCAGCTGGTCAAGGATCGGAAGACGGGGCGCATCCATGAGCGCACGTGGAAAGTCGGCGGCATGTATTCGGCGGCGATCGAGCAGATCGTCGGCTGGCTCGAAAAGGCGCAGGCCGTGGCTGCCGAGCCGCAGAAGTCGACCATCGCTTCGCTCATCGAATACTATCGCACGGGCGATCTGAAGAAGTTCGACGAATACAACATCCGCTGGGTCAAGGATACGTTGTCGAACGTCGATTTCGTCAACGGATTCATCGAGGACTACGGCGATCCTCTCGGCCGCAAGGCGTCGTGGGAGGCCAACGTCAACTTCATGGACACCGAGGCTTGCCATCGCACGGAGATCATTTCCGAGAACGCCCAGTGGTTCGAGGACCATTCGCCCGTGGCGCCGCAGTATAAGAAAAAGAAGGTCAAGGGCGTTTCGGCCAAGGTCATCACCGTGGCCATGCTCGGCGGCGACTGCTATCCGGCCACGCCGATCGGCATCAACCTGCCCAACGCCGACTGGATCCGCAAGGAATACGGTTCCAAGTCCGTCACCATCGACAACATCACCTATGCCTACGACATGGCGGCCCACGGCAATGGCTTCAACGAAGAATTCGTCCTGCGGGCCGACGACCGCGAGCGCATGGATCGCTACGGTAAGTTGGCCGACGACCTGCACACCGATCTGCACGAGTGTCTGGGCCACGGTTCGGGGCAGCTGGCGCCCGGCGTGTCGGGCGGCGAGCTGAAAAGCTACGGCTCGACGCTCGAAGAGACCCGCGCCGACCTTTTCGGTCTCTACTATCTGGGCGATCCGAAGATGGTCGAACTGGGGCTGATTCCCTCGCTCGACGTGGCTTGGGCCGGCTATGCCAAATATATTCTGAACGGTATGATGACCCAGCTGGCGCGCATCGAGCCGGGCAAGAACGTCGAGGAGGCGCACATGCGCAACCGCAAGCTCATCTGCGAATGGTGCTACGAGCGCGGCAAGGCCGACAAGGTGATCGAGTGGGTCGAGCAAGAGGGCAAACAGTATGTCGTGGTCAACGATTTCGTCAAGCTGCGCGCCTTGTTCGGCGAGATGCTCCGCGAGATTCAGCGCATCAAGTCCGAGGGCGACTACGAAGCGGGCCGTGCCCTGGTCGAGCGCTATGCTGTGACGGTCGATCCTGCATTGCATGCCCAGGTGCGGGAGCGCTACAATGCCCTCGGCATCGAACCTTACGGCGGCTTCTTGAACCCCGACTACAGGCTGGTCGAGCAGGACGGCAAGATCGTCGACGTGAAGATCATCTATCCGACCGACTATGTCGAGCAGATGATGGACTACTCGAAGAACTACTCTTTCCTGCCGCTGAAAAATTGATGAATGGCGGAACGCCTCCGGGGAGTCTTCGCAGAGGCGTTTCGTTTGAGAGAAGCCGGGCTGGCCGGTTTGGTATATCGACGAGCGAGGGCGCATCCGACAATAGGATGCGCCCTCGGTTTTTTGCAGGCAGGATATGCTATTTCTTCTTCGGGTCGCTGCCGTTGTCGATGGCGAACGTCGAGACGATGACCATCTTCTCGTCCACGTTGTTGGGGTTCGAGACGATCACGCCGTATTCGCCCGTGGGACGGGTCGCGAACGTCAGCCGGTAGCTGCTCTCGCCGTATTTCTTGGCTTCGAAAGGCAGGTATTCCATCGTGTTGCTCTGCACGTTGAAAGTACCTACGGCCGCGATCACGGCCGAACGGTTCTTGGGTGTGGCTTTCATGCGGAACACGCGTACGATCGACATCGGGTCGGCCTTGTTGTCCTTGGCACGCACGATCAGTTCGATGGGCTGCGAGCCGTCCATGCGCACGTTCGCCGAACTGCCGTCGATCACGACCTTGGTCTTCTGCTTGGCAGCGGCGAATCCGGCGATGTAGACGCCGGCTCCGGTCTTGATGCGGACGTTGTGCTTTTCGAGTTTGCTGGCCGAGCCGTCGGGAAACACCGCCACGACCTCGCCTTCGAATTCGGGTTCGAGGGTCTGCGCTGCTGCCGCGCCGATTCCTCCGGCCCATGTCAAGGCTGCGAAAGCCATCAGGAAGAGAATCTTTTTCATGGTGTTGGGGTTTAGAGTTCGGTGCATCTGCACTTGTTGCAAAGTTAAATATTTCCGGTCAAAAAAGTTCCCCCCCCCGATTTTTTTGCCGAAATACCGAAAAAGATAAAAAACAACCCGTAGATGCTTGGACGCAGCGCACGGAGAAAGCATCGGCCCGGTTCCCGGTGTTCAGCGGGTTCACGTTGCCCGACGTGAAGTCCAAAAAGGCCGCGTTGATATTGCCGGCAGCATAGGACGAAGATGCCCAGTAGAGACCGCGCGTGCCGACCTCCGTCAAGGCTCCCGACGCGTTGTTGCGGCGGCCCGCGGCGAATGTTTTGGCAAGCAATCGCTGGAATGAATGGCCCGAAGAAGCCGATGTCGGCAGCCTCGGGACAGACTGGGATAAATAACTAACGGCACCGCGAAACAAGAAACAAACGTCTTTGCATCGAATCTTCGGTGCCGAATGAACCGTCCGCACCG
>JAIECN010000018.1 GCA_029068505.1 Alistipes sp. | reverse complement strand
GGGCCGCCCTCGCCCTTGAGGAAGTACGAGACGGTCATCGGCACCATCGGGAAGACGCACGGGGTCAGCAGCGCCGCGAAGCCCCACAGCACCGCTTCGACGATCAAGGCCCACATCCCCTTGCTGCCGGCCGCATCTTTTATGGGGGCGGAAACGGCGGTGTTCGAGGTCGCAGAAAGTTCCGGGTCTGCCGTGCGGGCCGTCTCTGCGGCCGTTTCCTCCGGTATTCCGATCGTCAGCCGCAGGTCGTCCGGCGGCGTGCATTGCGTCTCGGTGCAGAGCATCCATTCCATCGTCGCCTCGACCGTCGCCCGGGGGACCGTCAGATGCACGCGTTGCGCGAAGAGGACTCTCCCTTCGAGCGTGCCGATCTCCATGCCGTAGGTTGCGTCGTAGGCGCGGTGCGGCTGCGTGAGCAGTTCGACTCCGCCGTCGAGCGTTGCGCCGGCGCCCGCTGCGAACGTTATGGTCGTGGCGTTCGGCCCGTCTTCGTAAGGTCCCATGTCGTACATGTGGTAGCGTGCGGGCACGGCCGCCTCCAGCACGATGCGGTAGTTGTCGTCGCCGAGCGCTTCTACGCGGTGCGTCCATGCCACGTTTTGCCCCGATGCTGCCGCCGAGACCAGCATCGTCATGAATGCCAACAGAATTTTTCGCATGATCGGTCGTTTGGTTTTGTGCTTGCAAAGATAATGCTTATTTTTTTAGTTCCGAATTGTGCATTCTCAGTGATGAATTCTCTATCTTTGCCGGGAAAAGCGAAGACATCTACGACCCTAATGGAAATTAGACGCATCCTGGAAATTACCGATGACATCGCCGCCGCCGTGGCGCAGCTCGTTCCGCAGCTTTCGCCCCGCATGGCCGTTCCGACGCGCGAGGAGTTGCAGCGCGTGGCTGCGGCGCCTGCGACGGCATTTTTTACGGCTTGGACGGAGGGGCGCATGGTCGGCATGCTGACACTGGTCTGGTACGATGCCGTCTCGGGCCGCAAGGCTTGGATCGAGGATGTGGTGACCGACGGCGCAGCCCGGGGGTGCGGCGCCGGCACAGCGTTGGTCCGGGCGGCTCTGGAGCATGCCCGGCAGGTCGGCGCTTCGCGCGTGCAGCTCACTTCGGCGCCCGCACGGCAGGCGGCCCGGGCGCTCTATCGCAAAGAGGGATTCAGCGAGGCGGAGACGACGCTCTTCGCCCGAAAAACGGATAAGGAAAAATGAAGAAACTTTTGAAAGTCGCGGCCATCGTTGTGGCCGTCTTGTTGATGGTGTTGATCGTGGCGCCGATGGCCCTGCGCGGCAAGGTCACTGGCATCGTCAAGCGCGAGGCCAACGCCATGTTGCGCGCCGAACTCGATTTCGAGAAGCTGGACATCAGCTTGCTGCGCCACTTTCCCCATGCTTCGGTCGATCTGAAAGGTCTCACGTTGATCGGTACGGAGCGTTTCGCCGGCGATACGATCGTGGCGGCTCGGCGCATTTCGGTGGTCGTCGACCTCTTGTCGCTCTTCGGCGACGAGGGTTTCGAGGTCACGAAAGTGATTCTCGCCGCACCTTCGGTTCACGCGCATAAGTTGGCCGACGGCGCCGTCAACTGGGATGTCATGAAGCCTTCCGAGGAGGAGGCGCCCCAAGAAGTGGAGACGCCTGACGTCGAACCTTCGGCTTTCCGGCTGCGGATCCGCGATTTCCGCATCGCCGCCGCTGCGATCCGCTATGAGGACGATTCGACGCACATGCGTTTTTCGACTTCGCCGCTGTCGTTGCGTCTGCGGGGCGACATGTCGGCCGACCGCACCGACCTCGCGTTGCGCTTCATGGCTCAAAAGATGCACTTCGTTTCGAACGGCGTGCCGTTGTTGAGCGATGCCGAGGCCGAACTCAACGCCGTGATCGCGGCCGATCTGGCCAACCGCCGGTTCACGCTCACCGAGAATACCTTGCGGTTGAACGCCATCGCCTTGTCGCTCGACGGCTGGGTCGAGTTGGGCGACGAGTCTGTGGCCATGGACATCAAGGCCGGCTGCGACAAGGTGCTTTTCAAGGACGTGTTGTCGCTCATTCCGGCGTTCTATACCAAGGATTTCCGTAATCTTTCGGCGTCGGGCGAGCTGGCGCTCTCGTGTTGGGCGCAGGGCAGGATGCAGGGGGCCGTGCTCCCGGCGTTCGAGTTGAAGGCCGGCGTGCGCAATGGCAGTTTCCAGTATTCTTCGTTGCCCAAGGCGGTCACCGACATCAACATCGCGGCCAAGATTTCCAATCCGGGCGGCACGATGGACAAAACCGAGGCCGATCTGTCGGAATTCTCGCTCAAGATGGCCGGCAATTCGCTCTCCGTCACGGCTTATGCCACCAACCTGACCAGCGATCCCAAGTTCCGGGCCGCCGCGTCCGGCAAGGTCGACCTGGGAGCCGTCAAGGAGGTCTATCCTCTGGATAAGGGCGTGGAGCTGGATGGCGTGATTACCGCCGACGTGAAACTTTCGGGCCGCATGTCGGACGTCGAAAAGCAGCGTTACGAGCGTTTGGGCGCCGCCGGCACGTTCGTCATCGAGCGTCTGGGCCTTGCGCTCGCCGATCTCCCGCCCGTGCACATCAAGCGGGCTGCCGCCACGATCACGCCCCAGGCGATGACTCTGGGCGAGTTCGGTGTGACGGTGGGATGCAGCGACTTGGCGGCCAACGGCCAGCTGACCGGTTATCTGGGGTATCTGTTGCGCGGCGACAACTTGTCGGGACGGCTCTATGTGAAGTCGGAACTGCTCGATCTGAACGAAATCATGGCTGCGCTGCCGGCTTCCGACGAGGCGGAGCAGCCCGCCGAGACCTCCGATTCGGAGCCGATGCAGGCGATCGAGATACCCAAGAATTTGAATCTGTCGTTGAATACCGAGTTGCATCGGATTCTCTTCGGCAAGATGACCTTGTCTGCGCTTACAGGCGAAATGCGCATGGCTGGCGGTACGTTGTCGCTCGACAAGTTGGCCTTGGGGCTTTTCGGCGGCAAGGCGACCGCTTCGGGCAGTTATTCGACCGCCAAAGACCCCGGACATCCGGCGCTGCAGCTCTCCCTGGGGCTTGCGGGCGCCTCGTTCTCGCAGACGTTCGAGCAGTTGGATATGGTGCAGCAGCTGGTTCCCGTCTTCGCCAAGACGGGCGGCGATTATTCGCTCTCCATGGACATGTCGGCCGTGCTCGACCAGACCATGACCCCCGATCTGCATTCGGTCAATGCCACGGGCGAGATCAAGTCGGCCAACATCCGGGTGCAGCAGATCGCTGCCTTCGACGCACTGGCCAAGGCGTTGGGCAACGAGAAGTTGAGCAACATCGAGGCCAAGGACGTGGCCATCCGCTTCGCCATCCGCGACGGACGTGTCGCCACGCAGCCTTTCGATCTGAAGATCGCCGGCACGACCGTCTCCTTGAGCGGTACGACGGGTCTCGACCAGACCATCGATTATACGGCCCAGGTGGCCATGCCTTCGTCGGTGACGGGCGGCGTGGTGGAGAAGCTCGACGTGAAGATCGGCGGCACGTTCTCCTCGCCCAAGATCACGTTGGGCGTCCGCGAGGCTGTGGAGCAGGCGGTCAAGAACATCGTCGACCAGCAGATCGAGAAGCTCACGGGCAGCGAATCGCTTTCGGCCGAGATCCAGAAGCAGGCCGACAATCTGCGCGCCGAGGCGCAGCGTGCCGGCGAGAAACTGGTCGCCGCGGCGCAGGCGCAGCGCACCAAGCTGGTCGAGGAGGCGGCCAAGAAAGGCGCCCTCGCCAAACTGGCTGCCGAAAAGGCCGGCGACAAGTTGGTTGCGGAAGCCGAAAAACAGGCCGCCAACCTCACGGCCGAGGCCGAGCGGCAGATCGAGAAGCTCACTGCCGGAAAGTAGGGGATGGCTCCCGTCTTGCTGGAATGGTATGCACGCCACGGCCGCGATTTGCCGTGGCGCCGTACGCGCGATCCTTATCGCATCTGGTTGTCCGAGGTCATCTTGCAGCAGACGCGCGTGGCGCAGGGCACGGAGTATTATCACCGTTTTGCGGCCCGTTTTCCCGAGGTCGGCGCCTTGGCTGCGGCTGCCGAGGACGAGGTGTTGAAGCTCTGGCAGGGGCTGGGCTATTACAGCCGGGCGCGCAACCTGCATAAGGCGGCCAAGACCGTCGTCGAGCATTTCGGCGGGCGGTTTCCCGAGCGTTTCGCCGAGGTGCGGGCGTTGCCCGGCGTGGGCGATTATACGGCTGCAGCGATCTGTTCGGCGGCTTACGATGCCCCTTATGCTGCGGTCGACGGCAATGTCTACCGGGTGCTGGCGCGTTTCTTCGACCTGGAGACGCCCATCGACACTGCGGCCGGACGCAAGGCGTTCGCCGAGTTGGCGCAGATGCAGCTCGACCGTGCGCAGCCCGGGCGTTACAACCAGGCTGTCATGGATTTCGGTGCGTTGCAGTGTACGCCGAAAAGCCCCCGCTGCGGCGAGTGTCCTTTGGCGGAGCGTTGTTTAGCGTTGGCCGCAGGGACGGTGGCCGAACGTCCCGTGAAACAGGGTCGCACGAAAATCAGCGACCGGTGGTTCAACTACTTGCACATCGTTTGCGGCGACCGTACGTTGTTGTGCCGGCGCGAGGCCCGCGACATCTGGCAGGGACTCTACGAATTTCCGATGATCGAGACCGATGGCCCGACCGATTTCGCGGCTCTTGCGGCTGCGCCCCGTTTCCGAGAGTTGACCGGCGATGCGCCGTGGCACCTCGTGCGAAGCGTCGACATGCCGCGCCACCAGTTGTCGCATCGGACGATCCATGCCGCGATCCACCGCATCGAGACCCCTCGGCTGACGCCTGCCGCCGAATCTTTGGCTGTCGAGACCGCCGCTTTGGGCGATCATGCCGTGCCGCGGCTGCTGGAACGTTATCTGATCAAATACCAGATGTAGGCGGCGTAGATCGTCAGAAAGACCGCCCCTTCCCAGCGGTCGATGCTGCGCCGGCGGAACGTGAAGGCCGCAATGAAAAGCAGCAGCGAGCTGAGCACGACCATTCCCAGGTCGAGCGTCGTGATGCCGCCCCGGTCGAGCGGATGGATCGTGGCGCTGACGCCCAGGATCAGCAGGATGTTGGTCGCGTTCGATCCCAGTACGTTGCCCAGCGCCATGCCGGCCTTGCCTTTCGCTATCGAGACCGCCGACGAGGCCAGCTCGGGCAGCGACGTGCCGCCCGCCACCAGCGTGATGGCGATGACCGACTCGCTCACGCCCAGTTTGCGGGCGATGACCGTGGCGTGGTGCAGAAAGAGTTCTCCTCCGAACACCAGACCGGCCAGACCTCCGACGATCATCGCGACGGTCAGCCAGATAGATTTGCGGGCGCCCGTGTCTGCCGATGCTTCCGTGTCGTGGCCGGCATTCTCCGGCGTTTTCGCGTTGCGTCCTGCGTTGCGGATCGTGTACCCCATCAGGGCAGCGTAGAGCAGGAGCATCGCGATTCCGTCGCCCCGCCCGATGCGGTCTGCGGCGCCCAGGTGCAGCAGTTTGTCCGACGCGAAGACGAAAAGCAGTATCGACGCGCCCAGTCCGAACGGGATGTCGCGCCGGATGTTGTCGGCGGAGAGCGCCAGCGGCCGGATCAGGGCGCAGATTCCCAGGATCACGAAGACATTGAAAAGATTCGATCCCACCACGTTGCCCACGGCGATGCCGCTGTTGTGCGCTATGGCCGAGAGTACCGAGACGACCAGTTCGGGCGTCGAGGTGCCGACGGCGACCACCGTCAGCCCGACGACGAACTCCGGAACCCGGAACCGCTGGGCGATCGCCGCGGCGCCGTCGGTCAGGTAGTTGGCTCCGGCGAGAATCAGCCCGAGGCCGACAAGAAGCAAAAGGATATTCATTTCAAGTAAAGGTTTCTATTTTGCAAGCATCAGCAAACTGACGGCCATCAACGCTATGCCGGCCACTACGCCGTAGATCGACACGTGAGCGTAGCCGTATTCGCGCGCCGCAGGCAGCAGTTCGTCGATCGAGATGAACACCATGATTCCCGCCACTCCCGCGAGCAGGCATCCCATCAGGGTCGGCGACATGAACGGCATCAGCACCGCCCAGGCCAGCAGGGCGCCGACCGGTTCGGCCAGTCCCGAGAGCACCGAGAGTCGGAATGCCCGCCGCCGGTCGCCCGTGGCATAGAAGATCGGCACCGATACGGCGATCCCCTCCGGGATGTTGTGTATGGCGATCGCTGCGGCTATGGCCACGCCCAGCGTGCGGTCGTCGACGGCCGTGGCGAAGGTGGCGATGCCTTCCGGGAAGTTGTGTATGCCGATGGCCAGGGCGGTCATCAGTCCCATGCGCATGAGCTTGGGATTGCGCGGCCGGGATTCCATCTCTTCGACCGTGTGCGCTTCGTGGGGGTTTTCGACCGGCGGCACCAGCCGGTCGATGATGCCGATCAGGAGGATGCCCGCGAAGAAGCAGGCCGCCGTGAGGGCCGCTCCCGGACGTTCGCCCCAGGCGGACGAGAGCGCCGTTTCGGCCTGGCCGAACAGTTCGACGAACGACACATAGATCATCACCCCTCCGGAAAGCCCCAGCGAGAACGACAGCAGCCGTTTGTTGGTGCTGCGGGCGAAGAATGCGATGGCGCTGCCGATGCCGGTCGCCAGGCCGGCCCCGCAGGTCAGAAGAAAGGGTATGAGTACGTTCGAAGTCATCGCGAAGCGTGGTGCAGGGACTGTGTCGGCCGTGTGCATTCGAGCAAGGCTGAAACAAAAATTGTTTGTTGCAAAGATAGTGCAAGCCGAGAGCTATGCCAAATTTATTTGGGCATGGCCGAGGCGCAGCCGATTTTCTGAAAAGATAGTGCAAGGCGAGTGCAAAAGCAAACTTGTTTGCGTTTTGCCGAGCCGCAGCCGATCTAAACCGAAGTGCTGCTTCGGTAAAGTGCAAGATATGGCAATTCGGAATCCGAATGGTCCCGGTTTGCCGCTCCGGCTCGGAGGGGGCGGCTTTCTTCGTCGGATTTTGGCATTGCGCTTTATGTGCATTATCTTTGGCTTCCGTAATCCCGATTTTCTCTCGACCATGACTTTGCGCGAACAGCTTTTCGAACTTGCCGACCCGCGTTACCGCGATTTCAACGCTTCGCTCACGCCCGGCGCACCGCCCATGATCGGCGTGCGGCTGCCGCAGCTCCGGGCCATCGCTCGCGAGATCGCCCGCGGCGACTGGCGCGCCTGGTTCGACGAGGCTCCCGGCGATTATTTCGAGGAGCGCATGTTGCAGGGGCTGGTCATCGGTTATGCCAAGTGCCCGCCCGACGAGAAGTTGCGCTATGTCGCGCGTTTCGTCCCTTCGATCGACAACTGGGCCGTGTGCGATTGTTTTTGCTGGCGTCTGCGGCCTGCCGAGCGCGAGCCGATGTGGCGTTTCATCCTGCCTTATTTCGATTCCGCTGCCGAATACGAGGTGCGTTTCGCCGTGGTCATGGCGCTTTCGAACTTCGTCGAGGCCGAGCGTCTCGACCGGTTGTTGGAGTTGTTCGGACGGGTGCGCCACGAGGGTTATTATGTCCGTATGGGCGTGGCGTGGGCCGTGTCGGTCTGTTATGCGAAGTTTCCCGGGCCTACCGGGGAATGGCTCCGCGAGTCGTGTCCGCTCGACGACTGGACGTTCAACAAGGCGTTGCAGAAGATCGTCGAGTCGTTGCGCGTGAGCGACGCCGACAAGGCTGCCGCCCGGGCTATGAAGCGGCCGCGTGCGGGCCATACAAAATAATCGTTCCGGCCGAATAATCTTGAGAAAAAATGTTATATTTGTAGACCGTTTGACAATATTAAGTCGGATGCGCCGTTCCGCGGAGTTGGCCGGGGCGCGGCCGTTCGAGCGATTACCTTAAATCTTTTTTGCCATGACACGTAAGCTGGTTATCATTCCCACATACAACGAGAAGGAGAATGTCTCGGCCATGATCGACAAGGTGTTTTCGTTGCCCGAGGCGTTCGATCTGCTCGTCATCGACGACGGTTCGCCCGACGGCACCGCCGCCATCGTCAAGCAGCGGCAGCAGGAGTTTCCCGAGCGGCTGCATCTGTTGGAGCGCAGCGGCAAACTGGGTCTCGGCACGGCTTACCTTACCGGTTTTCGTTGGGGATTGGAGCACGGGTTCGATTTCATGTGCGAAATGGACTGCGACTTCTCCCACAACCCCGACGACCTGGTGCGTCTGTTCGCCGCCGCGGCCAAGGGCAACGACGTCGTGGTGGGGTCGCGTTACGTCAAGGGCGTCAACGTGGTCAACTGGCCCATGTCGCGGTTGTTGATGTCGTTCTTCGCTTCGAAATATGTCCGTGTCGTTACCCGTATGCCGTTGCACGACGCCACCGCCGGGTTCGTTTGTTATTCGCGCCGGGCGTTGGAGACCATCGACTTGGATCGCATCAAGATGAAAGGCTACGGATTCCAGATCGAGATGAAATATACGGCCTGGCGCCTGGGCATGAAGCTCGCCGAGGTGCCGATCGTCTTCGTCGACCGCCAGGAGGGCACCTCCAAGATGAGCGGCGGCATCTTCGGCGAAGCGTTCTTCGGCGTCCTGGGTTTGCCGTGGCGCAGAATCCGCAAACGCGCTTAAGAGGCATGGCGTCGTTGTCCGATGTGCGGGGCGGATCGGCGGATCGTTCGTTCTGCCGGCGCGCGGGGGCGTTTTTTCTCAATCCCCGCAACCTCTACATTCTGGGTTTTTTGGTGGTGTTCGCCCTGACGTTCGCCGAGGCGGCCCGGGGGCGTCATCGCAATTTCATGATCTTCGCCGAGTCGACCCGGCTCTTCTGGCAGCAGATCGTGCCCTATGGCGAGAGTTGGACGGCCGCCGCGCCCGGATTGGACTATTTTCTCTACGGGCCGTTGTTCAACGTCTTGTTCGCGCCGTTCGCCTACTTGCCCGGTCTCTTGGGGCCGTTCGCTTGGAACCTCTTCAACTTCACCATGTGGTTCCTGGCGATCTTCACGCTCCCCGGTCGTTTCACACGCGAGGAGAAGTGCAAATCGTTCCTCTATACGTTCCTCATCCTCGCTTGCACGCAGTTGTCGTTCCAGTACAATGTCGCCGTAGGCTACATGTTCCTTTTCGCCTATTCGTTGCTTGAGCGCGACAAGGGGTTCTGGGCTGTGTTGCTCATCATGATTTCCGGTTTCACGAAGATCTACGGCATCTTCCAGTTGGGGTTGCTCGTCTGTTATCCCCGCTTCTGGCGCAACATGGGCTACGCCCTCTTGATCGGTGCCGTGTTGCTGCTTCTGCCTGCCCTCGGCACGTCGTTCGAGCGGTTGCCGGAGTGGTACGGCGAGTGGATCGGGGCGCTGGTTTCGCATAAGGATACCCGCACGTGGCAGAATGTGTTCTACCTCCCGGCTCCGTTCGGTCTGCTGGCTTGGCGGATGCAGGTGCAGCTCGGCGTGCTCGCCGCCCTGGCCGTCGGGCTTTTCGCGCGGTGGCGGCAGTGGTACGACGAATATTTCCGTATCGGGGCCTTGGCTTGTCTGATGGGCTACGTGATTCTGTTCAGCAATTCGAGCGAAACCCACACCTACGTCATTTCGCTCATCGGCTACCTGATGTGGTATTGGACCATGCGGCGTGCCGGGGCGCTCGTTCCGGCCGACAGGGTGTTGTTCTGGGCCATCTTCGTTGTGGTCGTCGTCATGCCCGTCGACGTGTTGTGCCCGCCTGCCGTGATGAAGGTCTTCTATTCCGTGAAACTCAACTTGTGGTTGTTGTTGGCCATGTGGTTGAGGATGGTCTGGTCGACTTTCGTCCGTATTCCCGGCAAGTGAGCCGAGAGCCGGAGGAACATGTCGAATAAAAACCGATGCGTATCCGGTTGCGCATCGGCTTTTTTTGAGTCCGGCCACGCTTTGGGCCGGCGTCTTTTTCTGTCGTTCAGAAGTTGAAGAAGTAGTTCATAAAGAAGTTCCAGAACGTCACTACGCCCGTAGCAACAAGTTTCGCCGCATAGAAGTTCATCCGCAGCCGGTTGTGCAGCAGCCAGATCGTCAGGTTGTTGATGCCCAGTCCGATCAGGGCGATGCCCAGGAAGCGCAGATATTGGCCGGCGATGTCGGGGTCGTTGTTCTGAAACGTCCACACGCGGTTGAGGACATAGTTGGTCGTTGCGGCGCAGAGAAATCCCAGTGAGTTGGCTACGTATTTGTTCATGCGCAGCCATTCTTTGCAGAGGTAGGTCGCGCCGAAGTCGACGAAGACTCCCGTGCCGCCCACTACGCAGAATTTGATGAATTGTTGTATCATGGTTTTTCGACTTTCGTGCGTTGCGGTTTTCCGTTGAACCAGTTCGCATAGCCCTCCCGGCGCAGGGCGAATCCCGTTTCGCAGCGCAGGCCGGCCAGCGTCTCCGGCACCCGGAACGCGACTTCGGTCGTCGCTTCGCTGCCGGGCATGAGGGTCAGGCGCACATCCGTCGGGAATTCCGCCACATCGTAGCGGCCGCTTTTCCACAGCATGACCAGACGGCAGCTGTCGTTTATTTCGATCGGATAGTCATAGGGGTTCGCCAGCCGCAGTTGCAGCCGCAGTTCCTCGCCCGGCGCCACGCACGACGGCAGCCCTTCGAATGCGACTTCCGCCAGGCGCACCGGCCGCCATGCCGGATCGACGAACCACGTGAATTCGCGGCCGTTGGCCAGGGCGATGCTTTGCGTGCGCAGCACAGTGTCGCCCGGCGCCCGGCGCGGGGTCTCGATCACCGCTTCCCGGCCTGCGAAACGCGAGTCGTCGTCGCGGAATTGCCATTGATGGGTGCGGTAGCGGATGTCCGGTTGGCAGTAGGCTTCGCCGCCCGTGTAGAATCGGTATTTGGCCGCCTGGGAGTAGTTGCCGCAGAAGATCACCGGCCGGCCGGCCGCTTCGCGGGCGATCGCTTCATAGCTTTCGCGGTTGTCGAAGATTTCGAAGCGGATGCCCAGCGGGTTGAAGATCATTTCCAGCCTCACGAGCGCTACCAGCACCAAGGTTGCCGTCCCCGCCCGCATCACGTAGCGG
>JAIECN010000017.1:6197-6479 GCA_029068505.1 Alistipes sp. | reverse complement strand
CATGAATCCGCTCGGGGCGCGTTGCAGCCCGGCGCGTTCGGCCAATGCGGCGTTGTCGGCGTTGGCCCGCATGCCCACCAACAGGACCAGCATGTCGACGCTCATGCGCAAGGGGCGTCCCGTGAGGGTGTCCTCGGCCTTGATCTGGATGCGTCCGTCGAGCGTGGGCGCCGCTTCGGATATGCGGCCGCGGACGAAATGGACGTTGCACCGCTGCTGCGCCTCGCGGTACATCTCCTCATAGCCGGGGCCTAACATTCGGATGTCCATGTAGAAGTTGAA
>JAIECN010000017.1:267-6187 GCA_029068505.1 Alistipes sp. | reverse complement strand
CACGCCCGTGATGCAGCAGACGCGCGAACAATGCTGCTGGCACACCTTCTCGTCGCGCGAACCGACGCAGTGGAGCAGGGCTATGCGCCGCGGAGCCGTCCCGTCGGCGCGCGCCACGCGGCCCTCGTTGAGCATCCGCTCGATGTCGGCCGAGGTGAAAACATTGTCGTAGAGCCCGTAGCCGTATTCTTCTTTCAGCGCGGCGTCGAACAGGGTGAATCCCGAGGCCAGCACCACGGCGTCGCATTCGAGCCGCTGGCCGTCGGCGAGGGTCACGCTCTTGGGCGTCAGGCTCCGGACCTCGGCCCGGGTGCGGAGCCGTATCCCCTGCGCTTCGATCCGCCGCCGCAATTCGGTGCGGATCTCCTCGGCGGGGGTGAAGGTGGGGAACAGAGCGTGCCAACCCCGGAGCTTGCCGCCCGGTTCGGCCTCTTTTTCGAGGATGAGCGGTTCGATGCCCCGCTCCGCAAGGCGCAGGGCCGTCTGCATGCCAGCAGCGCCGCCGCCTATGATGATCGCTTTTTTCATATGAGTTTCTTCCGTTTGCGGCCGGCCGCCTATTCGCGCATGTCGTAGAGCGTGTCGGGCGGGCAGCCGTTGACCACCGCCGAAGCGGGTTTGCCTATGTATTTGCCGTTGCGGCCCAGATATTTGGCCGCCGGGTCGTAGTCGATGCCCATCTTGTCCAACAGGGGCTCCACGTCGACTTGGTGCATCTGCATGCCCAAGGCCCACGGGTCGTAGCCCAGCACCAGCCCGGCCATCTCCTCGTAGGTGAGCACCGGGATGCCGTGGCCGTTCTCGCCGTAGGTCGTACCCTCCATTTCGGCGATGGCATACTGCCACTTGTCGAGGAACATGGCGCAGCCCGGGCAGTTGGCCACGATGAAATCGGGCTTGTAGGGGGCCATGCTTTCGAGTTTCTTGTGCGAATTGGCGATCGAATAGCCGCGGTTGGCCTGCACTAAGTAGTTGCGGAATCCGAAGCCGCAGCAATGGCGCCGCTCGGGGTAGTCGACGCACTGGCCGCCCCACGACTCGATCATGCCGGCCAGCACGTAGGGGAACTCCGAGCCGCCGATGCCCGATTTGGGGAAAATCTTGGCGTAGTGGCATCCGATGTGCTCGACCACGTGCAGCGGCTCGCCCGTGAGGCTGTTTACCAACTTGTGCTTGGCCTTGCGGGCGATCTCCTCGCGGAAGTGGAACACGACGTCCGACGTGTGGGCCAAGCTGGTCGGCTTGCGGAACTCGCGGCCGGTGGCCTTGAACAGATTTTCGCGCGTCTTCTCCTCCATTTCGGGGAACTCCTCCCAGGTGGCCAGGATTTCGGAGTAGACGCCGAACGAAGTGATGCACGAAGCCACGAAGTGCTCGTAGCCGGCTTCGGTCATCAGGGCGAACTGCCGCGCCACGACGGTCATGATCGTTTCGAGCGGCACGATATCGGAATGGTAGCCGATGCCCGTGCACGACGAATGTTTGGGATCGTCCAGCAGGTCGCGGCCCAGGTCGTTCTGCAAGATGTCGATGAACGCCTTCTCGCTGCCCGGGAAAAAGTTCTGGCGGATGCAGCTGCGCGCATAGTAGTAGCGGTCGTCGGCGATCTGTTTCTGGTATTCTTTCCAGCTGTTGCGGCGCATCATGGGTCAATAGTGTTCGTTGCTGTTGTTCAGAAATACGTCCATCATGTATTCTTGGGTCGCGCCCTCGGCGTAGCCCAGCTCGCGGGCCTTGCGGTCGGAGTGTTCCTCGATGCTCTCGAACATCGCCTTGCCGCCGCTCACCTCGAAGATGCGGCCGATTTCGTCGAGCGACTCTTCGTCGAGGCGGCGCAGCGCTCCGGCGCCGTGGCGCATGTATACGGGCGTGAACTGCGGAAAAATATCCTTGTCGTGGTCGAAAATCCACTTCCAGACGGTGCCCTGCTCGGGGTGCAGCTCGGGTTTGACCAGGCGCGGGACGATGCAGTAGCCTGTGCGCAGGATGTTGTCGCCGATGATGCGCTTGAGGGCCAGCTGCTGGCGGCCCTTTTCGCTCTCGACGAAGAAACCCAGCTTCTGCGACAACGTGCGCAAGGCCTGGATCACGTAGCCCGGCGTATTGCCGCGCGGACAGCGGGGCCGGCACGACATGCACTCGCCGCAGTACCAGATCGTATCGCTTTTCAAGAGCCGTTCGATGGCCTCCTCGTCGCGCGTCTGCACGATCGAGACGATCTGCCGCGGATCGTAGTTGTAGAACTCTGCCGCAGGGCATACGCCCGTGCATACGCCGCAATTCATGCAGGAGTTGAGTCCCTCGCGGAACCGCACGTCCTCCATGAGCATGTCGAAATATTTTGCCATATGTTAGCGAAAACCTTTGCAGGCGCAAAGGTACTCGTTTCCGCCGGATCGCGCGGTGGTATAAATGCGTATTTCGCTCTGTTCTTAACTGAGAATCTGACAATTTTCAACAAACAAAAGGACGACGAACGACACTCGTTCCTTAATTTTAGCAGGGGTTGCTAAAACGTTTTAAAGGCTGGCCGTGCGGATTATTTCCGCTCGTAGGTTTCGAACGAGAACGGATAGGGGTAGTCGGCGCCGCAGGGGAAACTTTCGGCGGCGACGAGACGCCAATGCGCCGGTTTTTCGCCGTTCGTCTCTTTGCGGCATGGTTCGGAAAAGTCCGGTGCTGTGTCCGGTTTGTTGAAAAGGGGCCATTCGGGGAAACGGGTGTCGCCCTCGTAGGGATGCTCCACGCGCGTGAGGTAAAAGCGGTCGGCCAGCGGGAGCGCCTCGGCGTAGATCTGTGCGCCGCCGATGATGAAAACCTCCTCGCCGGGGGAGAAGAGCGCCAACGCTTCGTCCAAAGAGTGCACGGTTTCGCATCCCTCGATTTTGAGTTCCTGCCGTGTGATGACCACGTTGACACGGTTGGGCAGCGGACGGCCGAGCGACTCATAGGTCTTGCGGCCCATGACTATGGGGTGGCCCGTCGTCAGTGCCTTGAAATGTTGCAAGTCTTCGCGGATGTGCCACAGCAGGGCGTTGTTGTTGCCGATCACGCCGTTTTCGGCGACGGCGACTATGATTGAAATCATGGCGCTGGATTCAGAACGACATCGGGGCCTTGATGGCGGGCCAGGGGTCGTAGTTTTCAAGTGTGAAGTCCTCGTAGCGGAAGTCGAAGATCGACTGCACGGCGGGATTGAGCCGCATGACAGGCAAGGGACGCGGAGTGCGGGCGAGCTGTTCGTCGACCTGCTCCATGTGGTCGAGGTAGAGGTGCGTGTCGCCCAGGGTGTGGATGAATTCGCCGGGTTCGAGTCCGCACACCTGCGCCATCATCTGCGTGAGCAAGGCATAGGAGGCGATGTTGAACGGCACGCCCAGAAAGGTGTCGGCACTGCGCTGGTAGAGCTGGCACGAGAGACGCCCCTCGGCCACATAGAACTGGAACAATACGTGGCACGGCGGCAAGGCCATCTTTTCGACCTCGGCGACATTCCAGGCCGAGACCAGGATGCGCCGCGATTCGGGATTCTTGCGGATCAGCTCCGCAGCTTGGGCGATCTGGTCGATCGCACCTCCGTCGGGGCGCGGCCACGAGCGCCATTGGTAGCCGTAGACGTGGTTGAGGTCGCCGTAGCGGTAGTCCTCGATCGGCGATTCGGTGCCGGCGGCCGCCAGGAATGCGTCGCGGCCGAGTGGCCGGATGCCTCGTGCCGCGCACAGCTCGCCATAATAGCGGTATGCGTCGTTGTCCCAGATGTGGACGCCGTTTTCGACCAGGTAGGCGATGTTCGTGTCGCCGCGCAGGAACCACAGCAACTCGTGGATCACTCCTTTGAGAAAGACCTTTTTGGTCGTCAGCAGCGGAAAGCCTTCGCGCAGGTCGAACCGCATCTGATGGCCGAAGATGCTTTTGGTGCCCGTGCCCGTGCGGTCGCCGCGGACGATGCCTTCGGTCTTGATGCGGCGCAGGAGGTCGAGGTAGGGTTTCATGTTTTATAGGTCTTCGGCGTTGCGGTTATCGGTTGCCGGTTCGAACCGTTCGAGGGTCAACTCCCCGTTGTTGTGCAGGACGGCATAGGTCGGGATCTCTTTCCAGCAGCCCAAGTGGACAGTGTGCAGCGCGCCGTCGCGGAAATCGCGGGCGGCGTGCATGTGGCCGAACACGAAGTGGTCGACCGGCCGGTCGGCATGGACCGCAGCATAGTTGCGGGCATACTCGATCAAGGGTTCGGTCGTTCGGATGTCGGGCGCTCCTTGGTTGCGATGCGACTTGCGCGACTTGCCGCTCCACCACCGGCCGAAGCGCACGGCCATGTCGGGATGTATGAGCCAAGCGAAGAGCCATCGCAGCCTCCGCGACCGGAAAATACGGTTGAGGAGTTTCAGTATCGGCTTTCCGTCGATCTGCATGTTGTCGCCGTGGGCGATGAAGATGCGCCGGCCGTGGAGCGTCAGGACTTGCGGCAAGGTGTGGACTTCCATGCCGCATTCGCGGGCGAAGTAGTCGCCGACCCACATGTCGTGGTTGCCCGTGATCAGCACCACGCGCACGCCCCGGTCGGTCAGCTCGGCGAGCTTGCCCAATACGCGCACGAACCCTTTGGGCACGATGCGCCGGTATTCGAACCAGAAGTCGAAGATGTCGCCCGCCAGAACGATCGCCTCCGCATCGCGTGCGGCCATGTCGAGCCATGCCACGAACTTGCGTTCGATGGCGCGTGCGGCCGTCGGGCTGCCGCTGCCGAGGTGGACGTCGGATGCGAAGTAGATCATCGGGATGAGGTTTGCAGGTGCTATTTTTTGGTCAGCTCGTCCAGTTTCTTTTCCAGGCTCTTGCCGTAGATGTCTTTGGCGACGATCGTGCCGCTCTTGTCGATCAGGAAGTTGGCCGGGAGCTTGCGGATGTTGTACAGCCCTATGGCGGACGAGGCCCGGCCGCGCAGGTCGCTTACCGAGATCCACGGCAGCTGCTGCTCCTGCACGGCTGTGATCCACAGCGGTTTCGAGGAGTCGATCGCCACTTGGTAGACCTCCAGCGGGGTGGGGGCGTCGGCATATTTGCGGTAGATTTCTTTCAGCTCGGCGTTCAGCGTGTTGCTGTTGCCCAGCTCGGCCGACCAGAAGTCGAGCAGCACGACTTTGCCCGCCAGCGACGAAAGGCGGATTTTCTTGCCGTAGATGTCGGTCAGCTCCAGATCGGGGTAGCCCGTTTCGACGACCTGCGACGCTAAGTTGATGCGGGCGTCCATGCGGGCGATTTCGCCCAAGAGCGGTTGCAGATAGGGCGACGCGGGGTAGCGCTTCTCGATCGCTTCGGCAACGGTGCGGAAGTAGACCACGTCGCTGTCGCCGTTGAACAGATAGGTGTCGCCGGGCAGCCGCTGGTAGAGGGCGTAGACGGCGGCCAGCGACGATTTGTTCTCGACGATGAACCGCAGCTGTTCGCGCCGGATGCGGAAATATTCGGCCGTGTACTCCTGGTTCAGCGCCTGGCGCTCGGCCTCCGAAAGTCCGGGGCGGGCGAAGCGGGCGGCGATGGCGTCGAGCTGCTGGGCGCCGCTGACATAAGCCTGGTAGAACCGGCGCAGCAGCTCCGATTCTTCGGAGCCGTCGACCGTGTAGTTGCGCACGACGCTGCCTACGGCATTGACCGTCAACCGGTCGCCCCCGGCGAGCAGCAGCGGGATGCGTGCGCCGTTGTAGAGCAGGTTGTAGAGCGTGGGGGTAGGCGTGGCGTCCTTGATCTGGAATCTGTAGCCGCCCTCCTTGTCGAGCAGCGTCGAGTCGATGACCGAGGTGGCCAGCGGCGTGACCTGCTCCAGATAGATGGTCGTCGCCTCGCTGCCGCCGAAACGGCCCGAGACGCTCACTTTCGACGAACGGCTGCCGCACATCAGCATGGCGGCGGCAAGCAACAT
>JAIECN010000017.1:0-257 GCA_029068505.1 Alistipes sp. | reverse complement strand
AAGCAACATTGCGCAAAGCGTCGTTCTGTTCATAAGGATCGGTTTGAATCAACTGCGGCCGCATGGTCCGACGCCCTTCGGCGGTTCCCCGGGCGGAATTCCGTTCGGCCGGCCGGTGCGGGAAAGCATGCTGCCACGAATCAAATATACGAAGATTTCATTGAAATTCGGAACAGTGCCGAGAAATAAAAGTGACGGACGCAACCGGGGATATGGGGCAAGGGACTGTAAATGTGTGTTTTTGTGCGGTTTCCCGG
>JAIECN010000016.1 GCA_029068505.1 Alistipes sp. | reverse complement strand
TGCGGCGCGAAATGATCCGCTGCTTGGAAAGATTCTGCCCGAAAAAAATGTAGAAGACCCGCCCGGCGCCGGGCGCCAGCATCAAGACAAGAATCCACGGCAAAGTCTTGAGCGGATTCCGGTTGTCGGTGATGATGACCAGAACGACGCCGAGGATCGTCAATGTATAGACGGCCAAAAATATCGTGGTCAGAAGCTGCTGCATAGGAACCAATGGGTTAGCTTTTCCGCCTGACGGTCGTCGGCACGGATCGACGGACGCCCCGCATCGACGACGGCAAGGAAACCGGCTTCTTCCTGCGCGCTATCGGCTGCCCTGCGCCGGGAACTTCACGCCGTAGAGCAAATGCTCGACGCCGCGCAGGAAATTGCGCTTGTGCAACTTGGGTGAATAGACGTAGCAATCGAGCGTGAAGACGCGGTTCGATGCGGTGTCGACGGTAGTGTAGCTCACAAAAGGGCCGCCCATGAAATCGCCCTCGACATCCCAGAACCCGCGCAGCTCGCACCACAGCCGCCCTTCGAGCCGGAACATGCGGTAATCGGGCGGGAAGACCATCGAAGTGGTCATGTACGACCCGTCGGAGGGGCCGGGAATCCGGGCCGCGAAGCGGTTGCGGGCCTGGAGCAGCGCCTCGGCCGAGAGCGACGCGGGGCCGTCGTAAGGATAGGAATAGACGAAGAAACCCTGGCTGGCGGTGGGATATTCGTAACGCGCCCAGATGAAATCGTCCTGCCCGGCGGCGAGGATATATCCCCGCGGCACGGCCATGTCGACCCCGAACGTCTGCCGGACGGCCTTTTCGACCTGGGGTGCGCCGAACGAAGCCGCGAAATCGACGGCCCGCTTGCGCTCGGCGGACTCCAGCACCTGCACCAACTCGGCGCGATGCTTCGAGACATACTCCACGATGGCGCGGTCGTCCGGCCCCTGGAGCGTCAGCACGATCTGCGGAGCGGCCGTCAGATCGTATTGCACGCCCACCGACGCTTCGGCCAGGGCGGGGTCTTCTACCACCTTCAAGATGTTGCGGTGATCGGCGAGCATGCCGGTGAAATCCTGCGCCCGCACGCGCAACACGTCGAACAAAGGTTCGGTCTGGTTGAGATAGGCGATCGGCGCCGTCAACACGGCCCGCAGCGTATCGCCCACCTCGCCCGTCCACTCGCGCTGCCCGCACACCACGAGCAGCTCGTAGGGGGCGCCCTGCGCCGTCTTGAGCCGCGAACGGGTCAACTTCTGGAACGCATCGCAACCCGTTGCCATGACAGCAGCGAACGCCGCAAAAAAGAGAATCCGAAATATTTTCATCGCAAAAAACGTTTGTATGCAAAAATGATCGCCGGAAACGAAAAATACGGCTCCGAAAGAAGCCGGAAGACGACCTGTCTACAAAGATAACCATATTTTTTCGTATTGGCGCAGATTTTCACTACTTTTGCAGCAGCCATGCGGTTGAAACCTCCGAAAATAATCCGGCGCCTGCTGCCGGATCTGATCTGGGAAATCGACGACCCCGAGAGCGTTTTCCTCACCTTCGACGACGGACCCACGCCCGGCATCACCGAATGGATCCTGGCCACGCTCGACAAGTACGATGCCAAAGCGACGTTCTTCGTCCTGGGCAAGAATGTGGAGATGTATCCCGATCTGTTCCAACGCATCGTCGACGCAGGACACAAGGTGGGCAACCACACCTACTCCCACCAGAAAGGCTGGGGCATGAGTCTGGAACGCTACACCGAAGACGTGGACTTCGCCAACGACCTGATCCGCAGCGATCTGTTCCGCCCGCCCTACGCCCGCATCACGCCTGCCCAGGCCCGGTTTCTGGGCCAGCGCTACAAACTGGTGATGTGGGACATCATTTCGCGCGACTACAACCGCAGCCTCTCGCCCCGCGCCTGTCTGAAGAACGTCACCAAACACCTGGCACCCGGAGCGATCGTGGTGTTCCACGACAGCGAAAAGGCGTTCCGCAACATGCGCTACGCCCTGCCGCGGACGCTGGAGAAGATTCGCCAGGCGGGCTGGAAATGCAAGGGGATCGAAATCTGAATCCCGAAAAAAGAGAGCGATAGAATTCGGCGCCCCCAAAGAATCGCATCCGAAAATCCCCTCCCCAATTCGGCCCCGAAAAATCGACACCCGAAGAATCCCCTTTCGTATCTTTGCAGCCAAAATTAAGGGTAACCGCCACCGCTAAAAAGCAGGCCGATATCATAGTGCGCGCCCGGTTTTTTTGCAGCTTTGCGGAATTTTTTTTACTTTTGCGACCAGATAAAAATTTCAAAACGACATCCTTATGACAATCACTGCCGCCGACATCAAGATCGGCATGTGCATCGAAATGGACGGCAAGACGTTCCTTGTGGTCGATTTCCAGCACTGCAAGCCGGGCAAAGGCCCTGCATTCGTACGCTCGAAGCTCAAGAACCTGGAGAACGGCCGCGTGCTGGAGAACACGTTCTCGTCCGTGAGCCAGAAGATCGAACAGGTGCGCGTGGAGCGCCGCCCCTACCAGTTCACTTACGAAGACGACCTGGGCGCCCACTTCATGCACACCGAGACCTTCGAGGAGATCAACATCGACAAGAACCTGATCAACAACTACGACCTGATGGCCGACGGCCAGATCGTCGAAGTGATGTTCCACACCGAGAAGGAGAGCGTGCTTTCGGCCGAACTGCCCCCGATCGTGGACATGGAGGTGACCTACACCGAGCCGGGCATCAAGGGCGACACGGCCTCGACCAACTCGCTCAAACCCGCCACGGTAAATACCGGTGCTACGGTGCGCGTGCCGCTGTTCATCAACACGGGCGACAAAATCCGCGTTGACACCCGCACGCGTGAATACTACGAGCGAATCAAGTAAAAAGCAAATCCGCCTGCATACTACGAGAGGGAAAAACACGATGTTTTTCCCTCTCGTTTTATTTCCATTCCCGTGGGTAGCCTTTTCTATACTTCCACTATTCCGTTGCGGATGGCGAAAACTACCAGCGACGCGGTGTTCTTGCAACCTGTTTTTTCGAGGATGTTGGCCCGGTGCTTGTCGACCGTGCGTTTGGAGATGAAGAGTTCGTCGGCGATCTCCTGGTTGGAGAGTCCCCGGCACACAAGTACCAGAATTTCGCGCTCGCGCGACGACAACTGCTCGTCGGAGACATCCTCGCGCGTACGCATCCGGTCGGCGAGCGACGCGAGCAGCTGCGGGCTGAAATAGCTCCCGCCCGCCATCACGGCATCGATGGCTTCGAGCACATCGCCGATGGCGGAATCCTTCAACAAGAAACCCCGGGCACCGGCTTCGACCATGCGCGAATAATAGCCCTCCTCGCCGAACATCGACAAGGTGATGATCCGCAGGTCGGGCCGCACGGAGAGCGCCCGCTCGGTGGTCTGCGCCCCGTCGAGTCCCGGCATCGAGAAATCCATGAACACCACGTCGGCGTCCAACTGCGGCAGCAGGGCCAGGAACTCCTCGCCGCTGCCAGCCTCGCCCACGACCCGGCAGCCTCCGCTGTGTTCGAGCAACCCGCGAAGTCCGTTGCGGAACAACGAATGGTCGTCGACAAGCACTATGTTGCAATCTTTCATTTTCTACGACGGTTACGATGGATGCGCGGCGCCGGCTCCTGCGCCGTGTTGACGCGGATCGAAGCCCGCATGCCGGCCCCTTTGGAAGAGACAATCTCGAACGATCCGCCCAGCGAATTGATGCGCGAAGCGATGTTCGAAAGCCCCATGCCGCAATCCATCATGGCCTGGGGGTTGAAGCCGCGGCCGTTGTCGGAATAGTCGAGCACGAGCGCCGGGCCGTTCTGCGAGAGCGAAAGGTTCACCGTCGTGCAGGCGGCATGCTTGAGCGAATTGTTGATCAGCTCGCAGATCACGCGGTAGAGGATCACCTCGATGTCGGTCTCGAAACGCTCGCCCCGCAGATTGGTCGTGAAACGGATCTTCACGTTGTGCATCGCGGCACTGCGGTCGATGAAGTGCTGCACGCCCCGCGCCAGGCCGAAGTCGTTGAGCACGTGGGGCGAAAGGTTGTTCGAAATTTCGCGCAGGGAGCGGATCGCCTCGTCGATGACGTAAGTCGTGTTGTCGATGATCTCCTGCTGCTCGGGCGTGCGCTCCTCGCGCGCGAGGGCCGAAAGCGACATCTTGGCCGAAGAAAGCAGCGGTCCCAGTCCGTCGTGCAGCTCCTTGGAGAAACGCGACCGCGCCTTCTCCTCGGTGCGAAGCACAGCCGTGAGAATCCGTTTGTTGAGCAGCTGCCGCTGGCGGTTGAGCCGAGCGATGTACTTGAAGAGCTTATGGGCGTACATCACGCCGATCGAAAGGCACACCGAGACCACGATCCCCAGATAAGCGAACCACCAACGGGGAATGACCTCGACTTCGCAGGCGATCAACAGCTGCACCAACCGCTCGACCGAAAGCAGCGAGAACCCCACGATGAAAAGAATCCACACCGAATTGTATTTGGTCGTACGCACCAGCCGCAAGGCGTAGACCGTAGCCAAAGTCTGCACGACAATGGAAATCACAAGCAGAATCTTGATCAACATAGGCCGATGATTTACAAAAACACAAGTTGATCCGCTCAATGGCGGAAAACAGACTCCAGGTACTTCAGCCGTCCGTAGTCGGTCATATCGACCTGCACGGGCACCACCGAGACCCACCCGTGGGCGAGCGCCCACTCGTCGGTATCCTCGGCGGAAGGCTCGGAATTGACGAACTCGCCGGTAAGCCAGAAATATTCGCGGCCCCGCGGATCTTCGTGCCGGTAGAACTCCTCGCGCCAGAAACCGCGGTTCTGACGGCAAAGCCGGATGCCGTGCAACGCTTCGGGCCGCCCGGCCGGCACGTTGACATTCAGACACAGGGGCAGCTCGATCTCGCTGTCGAGCAACTGCCCGACGATCTGTTTGCCGTAGCGGACGGCGGCTTCGAAATCGGCGTCGGGCGCATGGTCGTCGAGCGAAAGACCGACGGCCGGGCACCCATAGAAACTGCCCTCGATGGCGGCACCCATCGTACCGGAATAGAGGATGTTGACGGCAGAATTCGACCCGTGGTTGATGCCCGAAATGACCAGATCGACCCGCTGCTCGCGCAACAGATAGTCGAAAGCCATCTTCACGCAGTCGACCGGCGTGCCGGAAAAAGCGTAGACCTCGACGCCCGGCTCCTGGCTCACGCGGCGCAAGTAAAGCGGGTTGTACATGGTGATGGCCTGACTCATGCCGCTCTGCGCGGTCTCGGGCGCCACGACCACCACCCGGCCGAAAGCGCGCGCCACCTCGACGGCCGCCGCCAGCCCTTTCGACGCATAACCGTCGTCGTTGGTGACGAATATCAATCGTTGATTCTCCATAACAACATCAATTTCTTCGGGTTGCTGCTTTCCAAGGCGCATGCGCGACCCCTCGGCGGCAACGGCCCGGCGCACCCCGCGAACGGGAAAACGAACGCAGGCTCCCGAAATACAAATATAGGAAAAAATATTCGGCTCTTGCGCGAAACGAAAAAACTTCCTATCTTTGCCCTCCCTTACGGGAACGTATATCGACCTCTTTCATTGGGCGCTACGGCGCAGGCGGCCGCAAGACCGCGGGATTGCAGCTCAAGGGAGCGGCATGGTAGTCCGGCGCAGCGGGAATGTCGAATGCGAAACACTACAAATTCGTTGCAACAATGAACAAGGATGCAATCATCAAGCTCGTGAACGAGCAGATGTGGCCCAAGACCGACGCCGACGTGCCGTCGTTCAAGGCCGGAGACACGATCACCGTGACCTACAAGATCGTCGAGGGCAGCAAGGAACGCCTCCAGAGCTTCCGCGGCGTAGTGATCCAGATCAAGGGTCAGGGCAAGACCAAGATGTTCACGATCCGCAAGATTTCGAACGGCGTGGGCGTCGAGCGTATCTTCCCGCTCTACTCGCCGCACATCGAGAAGATCGAGGTCAACAAGATCGGTGTGGTTCGCCGCGCCCGCATCTACTACCTGCGCGATCTGACCGGCAAGAAAGCCCGCATCAAGGAGAAGCGCATGACCCGCACGGAGAAATAACCGCGCAAGGTCGAAAAGAAAAAGGATGTCTTTCGAAGACATCCTTTTTTTGCAGGCTGGAGAGCAATGCCTATTCGCCGACCGGAATATCCTTGTTGACGTTGCGGCATCCGGCCACAGCGTAGTAGAGCAGGTAGGCGAAGCAGGCTGCCATCACCCAATATGAAGCCATGTAGCCGATGCGGTCGGCCACCCAGCCCTGGAACGTCGGGACGATGCCTCCGCCGCAGACCATGACCATGAAGATGCCCGACGCGGCCGCCGTATACTTGCCCAGTCCCTCGACCGCCAGGTTGAAGATGCCGCCCCACATGACCGAGGTGCAGAGACCGCAAAGCACGATCAGCACCACGCTTGCCGGCACGCTCACGCCGCCCAGCGAAGCAGGCAGCGCCACGCCCGCCGAAGCAGGCAACAGAATCGCCGCGGCGATCATCGCCAGTCCGACGGCCGAGACGACGACCATCATGGTGCGGCTCGACACCCTGGCGCCGACCGACCCGCCGACCAGACGCCCGACGAGCATCAGCAACCAATAAAGCCCCACGATCGACCCGGCGACGGCCGCATCGATGCCCAACTCCTGGGTCATGTAGAGGTTGGCCGTAGAAGGCAAGCCGATTTCGATGCCGACATAGATGAAGATCGCCACCGTGCCGAGCACGAAATGGCGGAACGACATCGGGCCGAAGCGGTCGGGAGCCTGCGCCTTGTCGGCGCAATTTTCCATGTGCGGCTCGGGAATTCTGGATGCGGCCAGCACGACGAATGCCAGTGCGAAGATCGCCATGGCGATGAACAGCGCCGGATTGGCCTTCTCGATCGTGCGCCCGGCCTCGGCGCCCATCAGATAACCGACCAGAAAAGGCACGATCGTCGCCCCGATCGAATTGCAGGCCCCGCCGAACTGGAGCAGCTGGTTGCCCCGATCTCCGCCGCCGCCCAACGTATTGAGCATGGGGTTGACCACCGTATTGAGCATGCAGACCGAGAAGCCGCAGACGAAAGCGCCCGCCAGATAAACGGCGAAACTGCCGACGGCACCCGAAAGATACTGCACGCCTACGCCGACGAAGCCGACGGTCACGGCCGCCATGGCGGTTTTCTTGTAACCGACGCGCCGGAGCATCCGCCCGGCGGG
>JAIECN010000015.1 GCA_029068505.1 Alistipes sp. | reverse complement strand
AACGTACAACGCGAAATACCGAGTCTCCGAAGACCTGCAGCCACCGTATCGGCCAGAAAGTCCATCGGGTGCTCCTCGCCCTTGACCTCGGAAATGCCGTGTCCGGGCAGATCGAGCGTGACGACGCGTACTTTTTTGTAGAGCAGAGGAACGAATTCTTCCCATACCAGAAGCGATTCGAGGTAACCGTGCAGCAATACTACGCAGCGGTCGCCTTGTTCCGAGTCGCAGACGTGCAGGGCCGTCGTGCCGGCCATGATGAATTTTTCGGTCATGAGGCGATTATTCTTCGTCGAAATAGTCCAGTGCCGATTCCCGTTTGGGGCGGGGCAGTTCGTCGTCATCGTCCATGCTGCTGTAGAGGGCATGGCGTTCTTTGCCGCTCTTGTGGAGCGGTTCGAGCCGTTTGGCTTTGCGAAGTTCGTCGGTGTCGCGGGTGCGAACTCCTTTGTCTGTTTTCATGGGTGGAAACTATGAGAATGGATTTTCAGAGATCGGCTGTGTCGAATGTCCCTTCGAATATGCGTCGTGCCGGCCCCGAAAGCCGGATGCCGGTATAGCGTTGCGTGCCGGGCGCATGAGCGAATGCCACGCGGAGCAGGCCGCCCGGTACATGGATGCGGAACGCGTCGGTCTGCGGATACCGTGCAAAATTGGCTATAACGGCCGCCGCCGCTGCTCCTGTGCCGCAGGCAAGGGTTTCGTTTTCGACGCCGCGTTCGTAGGTGCGCATGCGGAGCGTGTTTTCGTCGACGATTTCGACGAAATCGACGTTGGTGCCCTGCGGGAAGCGGGCCAGGTCGTTGCGAATCTGCCGGCCCCGGGCCAGCACATCGACCGAGGCCGTGTCGGCGACGAATTCCACATAGTGGGGCACGCCCGTGTTGAGAAACCACCAGCCTGCGCCCGCGTTGATGCGTTCGACGTCGATGAGTCCGACCTCGATTTCGCCCCTGGAAGCATCTGCCTGCCGGACGATGGCCTCGTGGCGCCCGTCGGTGGCGTCGAACGACTTCTCACGGCCGCCGATGCCCAGATGTTCGGCAAAGAGCGTGAAGCAGCGGGCGCCGTTGCCGCACATTTCGCCCGCCGAGCCGTCGGCGTTGTAGTAGTGCATCGTGCAGTCGGCGCCGCGGCCGGCCGAGAGGGTCATCAGCCCGTCGGCGCCGATGCCGAAATGGCGGTCGCACAAGCGGGCGATCCGCTGCGGATCGGGCGTGAAGCCGCCTTGGCGGTTGTCGATGAGGATGAAGTCGTTGCCGGCTCCTTCGTATTTGGCAAAAACTGTTCGCATGGTTGACTCGTGCGGTTATCTCATGGCAAAAATAGTAAAACTTCTAAAAGTTTTACTATTTTTGTCGAGGATTGATTGCCGTCCGGTCCGGCGCTGCTTCGGGCCTGGCGTCCGGCTTGCCGGAGCGTCGGCGGCAAGGCATGCGTCCGGAGGTTCGGGCGCTTGTTTGTATTGTTTTTGCAGCATGGTTTTAAAACAGAAATCGCTATGAAGAATGTGCTTTTCAAGCATCGGTCGATACGTAAGTTCCGCCCGGCACCCATCCCCGAGGAGGTGCTGCGCAATTGTCTCGAAGCAGCGGTGCGGGCTTCGACGTGCGGCAACATGCAGCTCTATTCGCTGGTCGTCACGCGCGAGCGGGCGTTGCGCGAGCGGCTGGCGCCGTGCCATTTCAACCAGCCGATGGCGAGTCAGGCGCCGTGCCTGTTGACCGTATGCGCCGATGTGCACCGGTTCACGATGTGGTGCGAGCAGCGCGGTGCCGATCCGGCCTACGACAATTTCGCCTGGTTTCTCAATGCGGCGACCGATGCCTTGCTGGCGGCGCAGAACTTTTGCGTGCAGGCCGAAATGCACGGTCTGGGCATCTGCTACCTCGGCACGACGCTTTACACGGCGGCCGAAATCGCCCGGGTGCTGGAATTGCCCAAGGGGGTGATTCCGCTTACGGCCGTGGCGGTCGGATATCCTGACGAGACGCCCGAACCGGCCGACCGTCTGCCGCTCGAAGCGGTCGTGCACTATGAAAAGTATACCGATTACACGGCGGCCGAGATCGACGAATTGTGGGCCGAGCGCGAAGAGTCGGAGCTGACCCGTCGTCTTCTGGAGGAAAACGAGCTGGAAAATTTGGCCAAGGTATTCACCGAACGGCGCTATGTGCGGCGCGACAATCTGGCTATCTCGGAGTCTTATTTCGCCTTGCTCAAGGAACAGGGATTCTTCAACCAGTGAGCGGATGCGGAGGGCGCGTAGCATAGGGCTTGCCGTGTTGCTGGGCTTCGTCTGCTCGGCATGCAGCGTCACGCGCCATATTCCCGACGGGGAGTACTTCTTGCAGCGGGTGAACGTCGAAACCGACAAGTCGGCGCCCCGCAAGGAGCGGATTCCGGCTGCCGATTTGGAGAAGTATGTCCGCCAGACGCCCAACAAACGGCTGCTGGGCACGAACTTCTATGTCTGGCTCTACGAGCAGGCCGATCCGGCCAAGCAGAATCGTTGGAACAACTGGAAACGCAGGATCGGCGAGGCGCCCGTGGTGCTGGACATGGAGCTTACGCGCAAGAGCGCCGAGAACCTGAAGGTCTACATGGACACCAAGGGCTTCTTCTCGTCGGCAGCGGCGTTCGAGGTCGACACGCTGTCGCGCCGCAAGCGGGCGCGGGTGGTCTATAGGGTGCGGCAGGGGGCGCCCTATCTGATCGACACGGTTTCCTACGAGTTCCGCGACAGGTTTCTGGAACAGATTCTGGCGCCCGACACGTCCAACACCCTGGTGCGGCCCGGGCGCATTTTCGACATCACGATGCTGGACAGCGAGCGGGAGCGCATCGCGGCCTACCTCAAGGAGCGGGGCTACTACAATTTTTCGGTCAACAACATCGAATTCGTGGCCGACACGCTTCTGGGCGGCCATAGGGTGGGGGTGCGGATCGTCGTCAAGCAGCATCTGACGGGCTACGACGAGCGCGGTCAGGCCGTGATGGACAACAACATGGTCTACCGCATCGACCGCATCAACATCTATCCCGATTTCGACCCGATCGCCCTGCGCACCGACTCGACGCTTTTTTCGCGTCTCGACACGGTTTATTATCGGGGTCTGAACGTCATTTATGAGGGGCGGCCCAACGTCCGGCCCTCGATCTTGAGGCAGGCGGTGCCGCTTTATCCCAACTATGTGTACAACTCGGCGCAGGTCAACCGGGCCTATACCGACTTGATGTCGATGGGTTATTTCCGCAGCGCCCGCATCGCGTTCGTCGAGCAGCCGCAGACGGTCGACGTGGCCAACTACGTTTCCTATATCGGCGCCACGGCCGATTCGACCCGCACGGACTATACCCGGGAGGGCTATCTGACTTGCAACATTCTGTGCACGCCGACGCTCCGGCAGAGTTTCAAGGTGGAGCTGGAGGGGAGCACGACTTCCAGTTTCTATGGACTGAAGGCTACGGTGGGTTACCAGAACCGCAATATTTTCCGGGGCGCCGAGTCGTTCGACGTGTCGTTCACGGCCGGTTACGAGTTCATGAAGGCGCCCGATGCCCGGAAGAAGCGGGCCACGGAATTCGCAGCCAGCGTGGGGCTGACCTTCCCGCGCTTCCTGGTGCCGTGGCGGCCGATGCGCTACCGATCGGTCAACCAGCCCAAGACGAAGATCGAGCTTTCGATCAACTTCCAGGATCGTCCCTACTACCGGCGTACGCTGTCGAGCGCCGGAATATCCTACCTCTGGACCGATTCGCGCTACTCGTCGTTTTCGCTGCGTCCGATCGACATCCATGTGGTGGACGTGGGCTATTTGGACAAGAATTTCTTGGAAGGGACGTCCAACAAGTATTTGGAGTACAGCTACCAACCGCAGTTCATCGCGGGCCTGGCATTCAGCTACGGCTACAACAACCAGTTCAAGAATCTGGGCGGCAACGCCACGGTGATCCGCTTCAATGCCGAGACGGCAGGCAATCTGGTCGACGGCCTGGAGCATCTTTTTTCGAAACCCTACGAGGACAAAGGCTATTATCGGATTTTCGGACTTCGCTATGCGCAATATTTCCGTACCGACTTGAGTTTGAGCCGCAAGAACATGCTGGGCGAGAAAACGGCCCTCGCGTGGCGGCTCTACGGCGGTGTGGCGATGGCCTACGGCAATTCGCCGAGCGTGCCCGTCGACCGTCAGTTCTATGCGGGCGGCAGCAACAGCATGCGCGGCTGGACGCCCCGTACGCTTGGCCCGGGATCGGTGCCCGATCCCCGCAGTCCGTTTCCGGTGCAGACGGGCGACGTGAAGCTGGAGGCCAATTTGGAACTGCGTTTCCCGATCTGGGGCATCGTGCATGGCGCGACGTTCTTCGATGTGGGCAACATCTGGTACATCCGCACCGATCCCTCGGAGTATTCCGACGACGCGGTGTTCTATTTCAACAAGTTTTACCGTCAGCTGGGCTTCGACACGGGCCTGGGCCTGCGTCTGGACATCAAGTTCGCCGTGCTGCGTCTGGACTGGGGCATTCAGCTGCACAATCCCAACAATCCTGCGGGCGAACGGTGGATCCACGACTTCCGGTGGAAGAACACGGCGCTCAACTTCGGCGTGGGCTATCCGTTCTGATGGAATCCTTTTGCGGGAAAAACGGACCGCTTGCGCTGGAGATTCTTTCAGCCCTTGGGGCGTCAGGTCGTTGCGTGCTTCTCTTCCTGCGGACGTTCGTAGAAATGGTCTTTCAATAGTAGTTTAAATATCCGAGCAGAGACCCCCCCCCTCGCCGGTAGAATCCGAGGCCTTGTATTGCGAGGGCGACATGCCTGTGTTGCGCTTGAAGTAGCTGCCGAAGAACGATTGGTTGGGGAAGTTCAGCGTGTAGGCGATCTCCTGGATGCTGAGGTTCGAATATTTGAGCAGCGTTTTGGCTTCGAGGATCACATAGATTTCGATCCATTCGGAGACCGAACGCTTGCTGAATTCCTTGACCAAGGTCGTCAGGTACTTGGGCGTGATGCAGAGCTGTTCGGCATAGAATCCTACGCTGCGCTCCGTCTTGTAGTGTTTGCTGAGTTCCTGGAGGAAGCGGCGGAAGTAGTTTTCGGCCCGGCTCGGCTTGCGGTTCTCGGTTTCGGGATGCGTCTCCAGGTAGTGCTGCACGGTGTCGCCGATCTTGTAGAGGGTGGCGATGAAGAGTTCGCTGATGATGTGGTCGGCGAAAGTCGAGGACGACGCGTGGATTTCGTGATCCATCAACGAAATGAAGTGTTGCAGCTCCTGCCGTTCCTTGGCGGAGATGTCGATGCAGGGATGGGCGCCGAGTCGCAGCATCAGCGGCATGAGGTGCTTCATGTCGATGTTCATGCGTTGCAGAAACTGGGACGAAACCACCACCATATGGCCTTTGAACGTGCCGTGGGTTGCCTGGATGATGTTTTGCGGGGCGATGAGAAAGAGCGTGTTTTCATGCAGCACGTAGTCGTTCAGGTTGATCGAGACCCGGGTTTCGCCTTCGGTGCCGATGCCGATGATGAAAGCGTCGATGCGGCAGGGGAAGTGGAATGCTTCCATGTCGGCCGCCCCGCTGTGGGCGACGATGAATTCTTGCGACGACGGAATGGTGTGGCCGGCCCGGGCGATCAGCTCGCTCAAGGTGAAATCGGTGACCGAATGTACGGTTGCTTCGGTTGGGGTATTCATTGTATCTTGAATTTACGACAAATATACATAGTTTTTTTGCGATAAATGGTTCGAAAGGTTCGATTGTCGGACAAAATGAACAATAAGCGGGCGATAACGAAAAAAGAGAGACCGCCGGCCGGCCCGGGCGGAAAAAAACGACCCCTGCCGCATTATTCGTTTGCGGCAGGGGTCGTTCTTGCCTTTTCGGGCATGCACCCGGGCTTGGCTGTGTTGTCGCTGCGGCCGGACTTGACAGACCGGGCCGTGTTGTCCGGTCGGGGCTTATTCAGCGGCCGGCGCCTCCTCGGTGATGCCCAGCTCGGCACGCACCAGGGGTGCGAGGTCGGTCAGCGTAGCTTCGTCGAACGACGCCAGCGAGCCGGTGGCCGTGTCGAAAACGACCATGTAGCCGTTGGCTTTGGCAACCTTGTCGATGGCGTTCTTGGCTTTCTCGATGATCGGAGTCAGCAGCTCCTGCTGCTTTTTCTGGTAGTCCTGCTGGGCGATCTGCTCGAACTCCTGGCGGCGGTTCTGCAACTCCTGCAACTCTTTCTCCTTGAGCTGACGCACGGCGTCGGAGTAGCTCGCATAGTTCTTCTGGTATTCGGCCAGTTTCTGGTTGAACTCTACGGCGATGGTCTCCAGGTTGTCTTCCAGGTCTTTGCCGTAGGCCTGCATATTGGTGTTCATCTCTTTGGTTTCGGGCATCGCCAGCAGGATTTCCTGGGTGTTGATGCGTCCGAACTTCTGGGCGAAAAGCGACGAGGCGCTCAACGTCAATGCAACCGCGAGGGTCAGCTTGATTACCTTTTTCATAGGGGATAGTTATTCGTTAAGTTTTTGATGCGCTATTTTTTCAAGGCTGCGATCACCTCCTGGGTGCGTTCGGCAGCCGGGTCGGCATAAAGCAGCGTGGGGTTGTTCGACGAGTCGATCACGACCGCGGCGCCCGCCTGCTTGGCGTAGGCTTCGATGGCAGCGAAGACTTGTTTCTGGATCGGAGCGATCATCTCTACGCGTTTTTTCATCAGCTCGCCCTCCTGGCCGAAGAGACTCTGCTGGTATTCGGTGGCCTCCTTTTCGAGAGCCAAGATGGCGTTTTCGCGCGACTGACGCATGTTGGCCGACATCGAGGCTTTCTGCTCCATGTAGTTGTTGTAGTAGGTCTCGATCTCGGCGAAGCGGGCGTCGACCTGCTGCTGGTACCCTTCGGCGAGCTTGTCGAGCGCGGCGATGGCCGTGTTGTAGGCATCGATCGACTTGAAGACTTTCTCGCTGTTGACTATGATGCAGTTTTGGGCCGAGGCGACGGAGGCCGCCAGAGCGAACGCTGCGATGAACATCAATCGTTTCATAGAATTCGGTTTTAAGTCATATTCCGTTTTGCAACCGTGGGTGTCGGGGGATTACGGTCGTATTTTTCTGTAAATATAACTTTTTTCTTTCAAATTTATTGCCAAGCGAAAGCCTTATTGTTCTGTGTGCGCGGTCCGACTGCGTTTTCGGGGGTTAGAACTGTTGACCCATCACGAAGTGGAACTGGCTGCCGCTCTTCTTGGTGCTGTTGGCCGGGGCGTCGAAGCCGTAGCCCCAGTCGATGCCGAGCATGCCGACCACGGGCAGGTAGAGCCGTACGCCGAAGCCGGCCGAGCGCTTGATCTTGAAGGGCGAGAACTCGCGCCACGAGTCGAACGCGTTGCCGCCCTCCAGGAAGCCCAGCACGTAGATCTGCGACGAGGGCTTGAGGATCACGGGGTAGCGCAGCTCGGCCGTGTACTTGTTGTAGCCGCACGAGTAGTAGTTCGTGGGGTCGAGGGCGCCGTCTTCGTAACCGCGCATCGAGATGATGTCGATACCGTAGATGTTGTATCCCGACATGCCGTCGCCGCCGACCTCGAAGCGCTCGAAAGGCGAGACCTTGTTCTTGTTGTAGCTGCCCAGGTAACCCATTTCGGCCCGCAGCATCAAAACCAGGTTCGAATTGCGGGTCAGGGCCTGGAACCACTGAGCCTTGAACTGCCATTTGTGGAACTCGACCCAGCGGTAACGCTCTTGGTTGGCGCGGTCGGCCGTGGCCGAATTGCTGCTGGCGGCCTGCTCTTCGAGCGTCTTGTAGTCCTTGCCGTCCCAGAGCGAGTAGGGCAGCGTGGCCTGCACCGAAGCGCTGAACTCCGAGCCGCGGCGCGGGTAGATGGGCTGGTCGACGGAGTTGCGGCCCAGCACGAGCTTGAGCGAGAGCAGGTTCGACGACCCGGTCTTGACGATGAACGAATCCCAGCCCTTGAGCGCGTAACGCTCGTAGCTGGCTTCGGCGTAGAACGTGAAGTAGGGGTCGGGCCACGAAAGGCGCTTGCCCAGACCTGCCGCCACGCCGTAGGTGCGGAAGTGGCGCGTAGCCTTGTTGGTGATCCAGTTGGCGTCGTTCTGCTCGGAGATGTGGGCCGAGAGGGTGAACGAATTGGGCTTCTTGCCGCCCAGCCAGGGATCGGTGAAGCTGAAAGCGAACGCCTTATAATAGGTGCCGTTGGTCTGGGCCGAGATGGAGAGCCGCTGGTTCTGCCCCATGGGGTAGGGGCGCCAGGCGCCTTTCTTGAAGAAATTCTTGATCGAAAGGTTGTTCAGCGTGATGCCGACCGAACCGACGAACGTGCCCGAACCCCAGCCGCCGGCGATGTTGAACTGGTCGGAGGCCTGCTCTTCGAGCGCCCAGTTGATGTCGACCAGCTCGTTGTTCACGGGGCGGATGTCGGGCGCGATGTTCTCGGCGTTGAAATGGCCCATCGAACCCAGCAGGCGCAGCGTGCGCATCAGCAGCGACCGGTCGTACAGCTCGCCGGGGTAGGTGGTCAGCTCGCGGCGGATCACCTCGTCGTCGACACGCTGGTTGCCCGTGATGCCTACGTTGTTGATGGTGAACTGCTTGCCCTCGAACACCTTAACCTCGATGTCGATCGAATCCGGCCCCACGATGGTCTCGGCAGGCTCGATCTGCGACATCAGGTAGCCGTTGTTCTGGTAGAGCGACGACACGGACATGGCTTCCAGGTCGGTCTCTTTCTGGATGCCGAGACGTTTGTGCATGGTTTTCTTGTCGTAGGTGTCGCCTTGCTTGACGCCGAACATGCGTTGCAGCTCGTCGGTCTCGTAGACGGAGTTGCCCACCCACGAGACGTTGCGGATGTAGTATTTGTTGCCCTCCGAGACCTGGATGTCGATGCCCAGGTGGCGGTCGTCGATCGGGTAGATCGAGTCGCGCACGACGGTGGCGTTGCGGTAGCCGCGCGAGTTGTAAAAGTCGATCAGAAGCTCCTTGTCCTCCTCGAAGTCGTTCTCGTTCAGCTTGGTGTTGCGGAAGAAGTTGATCGACTTCTGGTGCGTTTTCTTGAATGTGCGGCGCAGGCGCTTGTCGGCGAAGTTGTCGTTGCCCGAGAAGTTGATCTTGCCGATCTTGATCTTGTTTTTGCGGTCGATCACGAAGGTGACGGTCACGGCCTGCGGCCGCACCGAGTCGTTGTCGATGCGCACGTCGACCTCGGTGTCGCGGAAACCCTTGTCGGCCCAGTAGCTCTTGATCAACTTCGTGTTTTTATCGATCACGTAGTCCGAAAGTTCGCTGCCGCGCTTGAGCTTGAGTTTTTCGAGCAGGTCTTTCTGCTTGCCTTTCGAGATGCCCTCGAACGCCCAGTTGTAGACCCGCGGCCGCTCCTTGAGGAAGACTTGCAGGTCGAGGCTGTCGCCCTCGATCTCGGCGCCGATCTTCACGTCGGAGAAGAAGCGCTGGCTCCACAGCCGCGAGATGGCGTTGGCGATGAAGTCGCTGGGCAGGTAGATCGAATCCCCTGCGATCAGACCGGCCGACGACTTGAGGATTTCGGGATTGAGGTATTTCACGCCGTGGATGTCGACGTTGCGGATGTGATAGAGCCGGGGCGTAGTCTCGTGGCGCAGCAGGGGCGCGTTCTCCGGAAACGACGGCGCTTCGTCGACCGTTTCTGCGGGTTTCCCGGCCGGGGTTTCCTGAACCGCGGAAACGGGATGCGCGGGCTGCTGGGCGAATGCACCCGCAACACCCGACGTCAGCAACGCCGCCGTTGCGAGTACCTTACCGAAATGATTCATCTGTCAATATCTAATCTTCAACTTTTCGTTCATTTGACCAGTCCGAACCTCCGGTCGCGCCGGGCATATTCGGCCATCGCGCGGTCGAACTCCTCCTCGGAGAAGTCGGGCCACAGCACCTGCGGGAAGTAGAGTTCGGCATAGGATGCCTGCCAGAGCAGGAAGTTGCTCAACCGCTCTTCGCCGCTGGTGCGGATCACCAGGTCGGGATCGGGAAATTCCGCCGTGTCGAGCGCTGCGGAGAGGGCCGCTTCGTCGATTTGCTCCGGGGCGAGCTTCCCCTCGGCCACGCGCGCGGCGACTTTGCGGACCGCCCGGGTTATCTCGTCGCGCGACGAGTAGTTGAGCGCGAGGATGAATGTCAGCTGGTCGCCGCCGGCGGTCAGCTCCTCGGCCCGGGCCAAGTGGCCGCGCACTTTTTCGGAAAAACGCGAGTTGTCGCCGATCGTCCGCAGGCGGATGCCCTGGCGCTGCAATTCGGGCGTTTCGTGGATCACGCACTGGCAGAACAATTCCATGAGCGCGTCGACCTCCTGTGCGGGGCGTCCCCAATTCTCGGTTGAGAAAGCGTAGAACGTCAGGTAGCCGATGCCGTAGCGTATGGCCGCGCGCAGCGAAGCCCGGATCGGCTCGATGCCCGCCGCATGGCCTTCGTGCCGCTGCAAGCCGTGCAACTCGGCCCAGCGGCCGTTGCCGTCCATGATGATGGCGACGTGTTGCGGTATGCGTTTCTCTTGGCTCATAATAGGGCACAAATATAGGGAATTTCCCTTGAAAATGAACAACGAAACAATGAATAGTTGCAGAAGGACGACCGGAACCGGGCGCTCATCGTTTTTCGCGCATGTCGATTCCCCACATCATCTTGTTACGTAACGTGTCGTAAAACGATATATTGTGCGGCATGGCCAGAAAAATCGGTTGTTCGGCCCGTCGGATGGAGAAGGCCGCACTTGAGGCGATGGGGTAGCTGCGGTTGTCGAGCGTGGCGAACGCATCCGAACGCCGTTCGTGCACGCGCAGGGCGATCCGAGCCGTGTCGGGAACCACCACGGGCCGCATGGTGAGGTTGTGGGGCGCCAAAGGCGAAATGATGAGACAGGCGCACGAGGGGGCGACAACCGGGCCGCCGGCGCTGAGCGAATAGGCCGTGGACCCGGTGGGCGTGGAGACGATCACGCCGTCGCCGCGGTAGGTGGCGACCATCTGTCCGTCGACGTAGGTCTCGACCGAGAGCATGTCGGCGCCGTGGCGCTGGACGGTGAACTCGTTGAGCGCCAGCAGCGGTTCGCTCTCCGACAGGAAATCGCCCTGCACTTCGAGCATCGCACGCGGCTGCACTTCGAGCGCTCCGCGGGCGATCTGTCCGAAAACCTGCTCGGCGCTTTCGCTCGGCGCACCGGTCAGAAAGCCCAGGTGCCCGGCGTTGATCCCCACGACCGGAACCGGTGCGCCGCCCAGCCGGTGGACGCCCTCCAGCAGCGTGCCGTCGCCGCCGTAGCAGACCATCGTCGTGCCGGCGGGCTGGGGACCGAGCCGCTCGCCGTAGAGCTTGTCGGCGGGGATGTTCTCTCCCGTGGCCTCGCGGACGACGGGCGCGAATTCCTCGTTGACGAGGTAGTCGAAGCCGCAGCGGCGGAGCGCCCCGAAGAGCTGGCGCACTTCCTCGGCGCTGCGGTCGGCGCTGCCGCGGGAAAAAAGTATGATTTTCATCGGCGGAGTTGCGAAAAAATAAGTACCTTTACCACGCCGGAACGCAGCTTGCGAAGCTGCCGTCCGGCTTCGCCGTCCGGCGGTTGCGGACGGCTGTCGGAAGCAAAGTTAGTGAATTTATGACAAAGTTGAGTGTTAACATCAATAAGATTGCCGTGATCCGCAATTCGCGCGGCGGCAACATGCCCGACGTGGTGCTTGCGGCCGCGCGCATCGAAGGTTTCGGCGCCGACGGCATCACGGTGCATCCGCGCCCCGACGCCCGGCATATCCGTTACGACGACGTGCGGGCGCTCAAGCGGGTGTTGAAGACCGAACTCAACATCGAGGGGAATCCGACGCCGGATTTCGTCCGGCTGGTGCTGGAAACGGTGCCTGCGCAGGTCACCCTGGTGCCGGACGCTCCCGAGGCGATCACCTCCAATGCGGGGTGGGACACGATCGCCAACCGGGAGTTTCTCACAGAGGTAACGGCCCGTTTCCACGAACAGGGCATCCGGGTTTCGCACTTCGTCGATCCCGATCCTGCGATGGTCGCCGGGGCGAAAGCCTGCGGCGCCGACCGGGTGGAACTCTATACGGAAGCCTATGCCCGCGAATATGCGGCCGGCAGGGAAGCCGCGATCGCGCCCTATGTTGCGGCGGCCGAGGAGGCGCGCCGCCAAGGGCTGGGACTCAATGCCGGACATGATTTGTTGCTGGAAAACTTGCACTATTTTGTGGAGCGGATACCCTGGACGGACGAGGTGTCGATCGGCCATGCGCTCATCAGCGACGCGCTCTACTTCGGACTGGAGAACACCGTGCAGCTCTATCGCCGCGAACTGAAACTTGCCGAATAACCGCGTGCCGCTCTCGAATCCCATATTCCGACGCATTTCACGCCTGGCCGAGGCCCAGGGCGTGAAAGCCTTCGTGGTGGGCGGCTATGTGCGCGACCACTACCTGTGCCGCCCCTCGACGGACATCGACATCGTGGTGGTGGGGAGCGGCGTGGCTCTGGCCGAAGCGCTGGGGCGCGAACTGCACACGAAAGTCTCGGTTTTCAAGACTTTCGGCACGGCGATGCTTCGGGCCGGAGGCGTGGAGGTCGAATTCGTGGGCGCGCGCCGCGAATCCTATACGCATGATTCGCGCAAACCCCAGGTCGAGGCCGGAACGCTGGAAGACGACCAGCGCCGCCGCGACTTCACGATCAATGCGCTGGCCTGGTCGCTCAACGAACGGACGTTCGGCGAACTGGTCGATCCGTTCGGCGGGCTGGACGATCTGGATGCCTGCATCATCCGCACGCCGTGCGACCCGGACGTGACGTTTTCGGACGATCCGCTGCGCATGATGCGGGCCGTGCGGTTCGCGGCGCAGCTGGGTTTCTCGATCGAGGACGAAACTTTCGAAGCGATTCGCCGCAACGCCCACCGGATCAAGATCGTATCGCGCGAACGCATCGCCACGGAACTGAACAAGATCGTATTGTCGCCGATTCCGTCGATGGGCTTCGAACTGCTGGAGCTGACGGGGCTGCTGGAGCTGATTTTTCCCGAACTCCACCGCCTGCGGGGCGTGGAACGGCGGGGGCAGCATGCCCACAAGGACAACTTCATCCACACGCTCAAGGTGCTGGACAATGTGGCGCGCCGCTCGGACGACCTGTGGCTGCGGTGGGCTGCGGTGTTGCACGACATAGCCAAGCCGCAGACCAAGGCCTACGACCCGAAAGTCGGCTGGACGTTCCACGGCCATGAGGTGGTCGGCTCGAAGCTGGTGCCCGCGATTTTCCGCCAGCTGAAGCTGCCGATGAACGAACACATGAAGTTCGTGCAGAAACTGGTGTTCCTCCATCTGCGGCCGATCATCTTGTCGGAAGACCTGGTGACCGACTCGGCCGTGCGGCGGCTGCTGTTCGAAGCGGGCGACGACGTGGAGGCGCTGATGACGCTTTGCGAAGCCGACATCACGTCGGGCATCGACGCCAAGGTGAAACGCTACATGGCGAACTTCGAACTGGTGCGCCGCAAGATGAAAGACCTCGAAGAACGCGACCGCATCCGCAACTTCCAACCTCCGATCACGGGCGAAATCATCATGCAGACCTATGGCATAGGCCCCTGCCGGATAATCGGCGAGATCAAGGAGGTGATCAAGAATGCGATCCTCGACGGCGAAATCCCCAACGACTACCAAGCTGCCTACGACCTGATGCTCCGCCTGGCCGCCGAACGGGGACTGGAACGTCCGATCGGGGTGTAGAGGGATGAATTCCGGCCGGAAGAATAAATCGTAGGGCTATTCGTAGGCCCATGAATGAAAAAAAGCAGTCGCCTTTCGGGTGACTGCTTTTTTAGTAGCGGGAGGAGGACTCGAACCTCCGACCTCCGGGTTATGAGCCCGACGAGCTGCCAACTGCTCTATCCCGCGATATATCGTCGAAAAAATCTATCGCTTTTGTGCATGCAAAGGTAATACAAAAATCGGGCTTTGCAAAACAAAAATCGCATTTAATATTTTATAAAATACTATTGTTTTTATATTCAGTCGGTTATAGTTTTTTTGGAAATTTATCGCCGGATGCGGGCCGCGACGATTTCGGCCAGATCGTGCACCTCTTTGGCGGCACCCCGGGCGATGGCTTTCTTGCACAGCGGGCAGGCTGTGACGATCGTTTCGGCGCCCGTGGCTTCGAGTTCGGCGGCGACGTTGCGGGCCAGGGCGACTTGCTGGCGGTCGGAAATGGCCGTGTTGGCGACCGACGAGCCGCAGCAGAGGGCGTTCTCGCGTGTGTCGGCGGGTTCCAGCAGGCGGCCGATCGCTTCGATCACGGCGCGCGGCTGCTCGTAGCTGCCGCTGCCGCGTCCCAGTTCGCAGGGGTCGTGGTAGGTGTAGCTTGTGTCGCCGCGGTCGGTGCGGAGCCGTCCGGACTGCATGAGCCGCAGGATGTATTCCGAGTGGTGGAGCACTTCGATGCCCTCCAGCGCATAGTCTTCGCGGAAGACTTTCAGGCAAATCGGACACGAGGTGACGAGCGTGGCGATGTTGTGCTTGCGGAACAGATCGGTGTTGTAGCGCATCATCTTGCGGGCCGCGTCGGTCTCGCCCGAGAGTTTCAGCGGACGGCCGCAGCAGACGCCGCCGTCGCGGTCGGCCCACCAGACTTCTTCGCGTGCGGCCGTGAATATCTGTTCCATAGCCGTGAGGATGCGGGGCGTGAGCAGGGTCATGCAGCCGGCGAAATAGCCTACGCGGCCCGCGCCCTGCGAGCGGTCGATCTCTTTCAGATAGGCATAGCGTCGTTTGTCGGGCAGGTTGCGCAGCGTGTCGCGGGAGTTGAGCCGCAGCGTGTTGAGGTCGATGCCGACGGGGCATTTCGCGGCGCAGCGGCCGCACATCAGGCAGTTGTCGGCCACCTCGGGGCGCAGCATCTTGTAACGGCGGTCGCGCAGGAAGTAGACCGACTGCACGTTGTCGATCTCCAGCACGTTCTGCAACTGACAGGGGTCGATGCAGATGCCGCAGCGGGAGCAGGCTTCGACCTGGAAGCGGTCGTAGGACTTTTTCTTCTCGCCCGAGCGCAGGCGGTAGCGGCGCAGGAAGATGAGCGGAATCTCGGTGAAGATGTGCATATAGCGCGAGAACGGCATCGCCACGAAGAACAGCCCCAGGCACGACGAGTAGACCCACCAGGCGGCCGCTTCGAGGTTGATCGACGCCATCACGCCAAGATGGTCGTGCATCCAGCCGCCGAGCGTGCCGGTGAGGAATCCTCCGCCGCCATAGAGGGCGCAGGTGGCGCTTTCGGCCACCAGACGGGCCGGGAAGATGAGCCACAGCGCCGACAGCGCGATGCGGTCGCCCAGGACATGTTTGGTCGTGCGGCGCATGCCCATCGCCTTGGAACGCAGCCGTTTGACCCAGGCCAGCGCGACGCCTGAGAGAACGAAGAGCAGCAGCAAGTCCATCACGAAGTCGAAGAACGGCTTGTGGGCGAGTCCTGTGGCGAAATATTTGAAGAACACGTGGCCCTGGAGCGGCACATAGCGGAAACCCAGATAGGCGACCGTCTCGATCCAGCCCACGGCGATCAGCAGAAACCAGCCGAAGGCCAGCGACATGTGCATGTAGCCCAGCAGCGGATCGACGCGGAAGATGCGGCGGTGCAGGAGCGATTCGCAGATCGTCTCGCCCGCGGCATCGAGGGTCGCGCGCGAAGGCAGGCCGCGCAGAATCGCCATCTTGTCGGCGCGCGGCAGCCGGTAGAGCCACACGGCCCATTTGCCGGCGACGATGGCGAACATGCTCAAGGCGCCGAGGATGAACGGCAGGCAGAAAGGTGCGTAGAAAGTCATCGTCAGAGGTCTCCCAGTTTGTGTTTGATGAGCATCACCACGGCGCGCGTGTTGATGCCGCGCGGACAGACGAGCCGGCATTTGCCGCAGAGCATGCACTTGTTCATCTCTTCGTAGGCGCCCTGGTATTCGCCGCGCCGCACGAGGGTGTGCACCTTGCGGAAATTGAACTCCGTCAGGTTGCCGGCCGTGCAGACGGCCGTGCAGCTGCCGCACCCGATGCAGGTTTGCAGCTCGGGCATCTCGCGCAGGATTTCGTCGCTCTTGCGCAGGTTGTTGCGGTCGACATCGATGGCCCGCGGTTTGGAAATCGAATAGCCGAAGTTGATGGCAGCCATACGTTTAGTTTTTCAGGTATTCGGCTACGGCATCGGCCGCGGCGGCGGCTTCGTCGAGCGTCTCGCCGATGTTCTTCGGCGAGGTTACGGTGCCGGCATAGAAGATGCCTTCGACGTTGCTCTCGACGTGGTGCAGGAAGTGGTCGCGCGGGGCCATGAACCCGCTCGGGGCGCGCGACAAGTCGCTGTTGAGGGTGGCGTTGTCGTCGTTGGCCCGCATGCCGACCAGCAGGATCAGCATGTCGACGCTCATGCGCAGGGGCCGCCCCGTGAGGGTGTCCTCGGCCTTGATCTGCACGCGTCCGTCGATCGTCGGCGCGGCCTCCGAAATGCGGCCGCGGACGAAGTGGACGTTGCATTTCTGCTGTGCCTCGCGGTACATCTCCTCGTAGCCGGGGCCGAACATGCGGATGTCCATGTAGAAGTTGAAGATGTCGGCTTCGGGAAAGAGCTGCTTCAGTTCCATCGCCTGCTTGACGCCCGTGATGCAGCAGACGCGCGAACAATGCTGCTGGCACACCTTCTCGTCGCGCGACCCGACGCAATGCAGCAGGGCGATGCGCCGCGGTGCCGAGCCGTCGGCCCGTGTGACGCGTTTCTCGTTGAGCATGCGTTCGATGTCGACCGACGTGAAAACGTTGTCGTAGAGTCCGTAGCCGTATTCTTCCTTGATGGCGGCGTCGAAGAGCGTGAAGCCCGAGGCGAGCACCACGGCGTCGCAGGGCAGCGTCGTGCCGTCGGCCAGCGTCACGCTGCGGGGCGTGATGCTCTGCACTTCGGTATGCGTGCGTACCGCGATTTTCTTCTCCTCGATGCGTCGCCGCAATTCGGCAAGCACTTCTTCGGCAGGCGTGAACGAGGGGAACAGCGCGTGCCACCCCCGCAGCTTGCCGCCCAGATCGGCTTCTTTTTCGACGATGAGGGGTTCGATGCCCCGCTCTGCAAGCCGCAGGGCCGTCTGCATGCCTGCTGCGCCGCCGCCTATGATGATCGTTTTTTTCATACGAGTTTCTTCCGTTTTCGGTTGCAGTTCCTCCCGGCTTTCTATTCGCGTATGCCGTAGAGGGTTTCGGGCGGGCAGCCGTTGACTACCGCCGAATCGGGCTGTCCGATGTATTTGCCGTTGCGGCCCAGGTATTTGGCTGCGGGGTCGTAGTCGATGCCCATCTTGTCGAGCAGGGGTTCGACGTCGACCTGGTGCATCTGCATGCCCAAGGCCCAGGGGTCGTAGCCCAGCACCAGCCCGGCCATCTCCTCGTAGGTGAGCACCGGGATGCCGCGGCCGTTCTCGCCGTAGGTCGTGCCCTCCATCTCGGCGATGGCATATTGCCACTTGTCGAGGAACATGGCGCAGCCCGGGCAGTTGGCCACGAGGAAATCGGGCTTGTAGGTGGC
>JAIECN010000014.1 GCA_029068505.1 Alistipes sp. | reverse complement strand
AGTTCGTGCCGGGCTTTTTTATTTCGGGTTTATTTTATACCTTTGCTCCGATTTGCGATTCGTATCTAAACTACAATAAAACAATGAAAAAGATTCTTTTCGCTGCGGCGCTCGCTGCGGCTGCGACGATGACCGCCTGCTGTTGCGGCGGCGGCAAAAACCAGGTTCGCATGGGCAGCCTTTCCGATTTCGACACGCTGTCGTATGCGTTGGGCGCCAACATCGCCTACGGGGTCGTTTATCAGATGAGCGACATGCCGTTCGACTACAAGGCCATCGAGAAGAGCATGATCGAGGCCGCCAAGGGCAAGGCGTCGGTTTCGCACGACGATGCCATCGAGACGCTGCGCGACTACTTCATGACCAAGCGTCCCGAGCGCATGCAGGCCATCGCCAAGAAGCGCGCCGAGGCCGACAGCATCCGTGTGGCGTCGGGCGACACCACCAAGGTGGAGTATCCTGCGGCCGATCCCGACATGTTCGAGTCGGAGGAGGAGCGCGCCGCCGTGTCGTCGGCATTCGGTACCGACATCGGCTTCAACATCATGGAGAGCGACATGCCCATCCAGCTGGTTTGGATCGGCGAGGCGATGCAGAACGTCGTCGACAAGAACGTCAAGATGACCGAGGACGAGGTGAACCAGTACCTGCAATATTATTTCATGGTGAAGCGTCCCGCCGAGAATGCCGAGGCTTCGGAGGCATGGCTGGAGCGGATCGCCAAGAAATCGGGCGTGAAGAGAACCGAGTCGGGCCTGCTGTACAAGGTCAACAAGAGCGGCGACAAGCATATGCGTCCGTCCGATCCCCGCGACGTGGTGCGTGTGCACTACACGGGCCGCACGCGCAACGGCAAGGTGTTCGACACGTCGCTTTTCAAGAACCGCACGAAGCAGCAGCAGGAGATGCTCAAGTTGCAGCGTCCCGACGATTACACCAAGGACGAACCGGTGGAATTCCCGCTCAACCGTGTGATCAAGGGCTGGACCGAGGGTTTGCAGCTCGTAGGCAAGGGCGGCAAGATCACGCTCTGGATTCCCTCCGAACTGGCTTACGGTTCGCGCGGCGCCGGTCGTGACATCGGCCCCAACGAAGCGCTGGAGTTCGAGGTGGAGCTGCTCGATGTGATCCCCTACAAGCAGCCGGAACCCGAAACGCCGGCTCAAACGGAGGAGACTTCGGCTGAATAAGGCTTGGATACCGAGAGAATGGAAAGCCGCCCCGAAAGGGCGGCTTTCTGTGTTGTCGGCCCATGCTCCGGCCGAGGGGCGCTTGCAGTTGGGCCGGTGCGGTTTTTCGGCGGCCTGCGCTTCCGGCAGAACGGAACAATAAAAAACTTCGGGCTTTTTTGAAGCCCGAAGTTCGTGTTGCAGGGTGCCTGCGCTGTTCAGAACGGCAGGTCGTCGACCTCGGCCGCAGGCGTCGAAGCATAGGAGGGTTCTTCGACCAGCGGCGGCATGTCGGGCATCGGAGCCGCGGGGGCTTCGGCCTGCTTGGGCTGGAGCCGCCAAGCGCGGATGTCGGTGTACCAGCGGCCGTTGTATTCGCGCGACTCGACGTTGACCGAGACGTTGTAGGTGCTTCCCTCGCGCAGCTTGGCTGCATCGTCGGGACGGTTGAAGAAGGTCACGCAGATCTTGCGCGAGAACGTCGAGCCGTCGTTGTAGTCGAACACGACATCTTGGCGCTGCCAGTCGCCGCGTGCCGAAGTGCCTTTGGTCACGGGCATTATTTTGTAGACTGTTCCTTCGAATTCCATGGTTTGTTGGGATTGGTTTTTATGGTACAAAGGTAGCAAAATTTCAGCACAAATTATTTTTCGCGCTCAAAAAATACGGCTTTGCAGGCGGGGAATCAAAAACATCGTCCGGATCGCATCAGCGAATCCGGACGATGCCCCGAAAATGTGTGAGTTGCGTCTTCATCCCAGTTCCGAACATCCAGCGTATTGTTCGGATGTGCAAAGATACGAAAATTCCCCCCCCCCGCAAATTTTAGACCAAATGATTTATGAAAATAACTTTAAGTGTTATAAAAATAACAAATACGGATGATTTAATGCCACGAACAGATAGGATGGATTCGCAAGCCGAGCATCCCGATGCGATCGGTTGGGAGATGGGGTAGGACGCTTCCCGGGTGTTCCGGCATTCAGGGGCGTTCGCCGTTGGCCCGGAGCCGGGGAAAGAGTTTGCGGAAATGGGTCAGGCTGGCGCCGATGTTGTTGCCCGCGATGACCAGCGTGACGGCCACGATGATCATCGCCATGCCGCAGCCGGTGCGCACGGTGAGGTGTTCGCCGAAGACCGCCACGCCGAAGAAGACGGCCGTGACGGGTTCCAAGGCTCCGAGGATCGCCGTGGGCGTGGAACCGATGTACTGGATGGCGGCCGTCGTGCAGAGGAACGAAATGGCGGTCGGGAAGAGGGCGAGCGCCGCCAGGTTGCCCCACAGATACCATTGCGCCGGGAGGATGAGCGAGCGTCCGAAGTCGACGCGGAACAAGAAGAGCACCAGCCCGGCGAGCAGCACGTAGAAAGTCACGGTGAGCGTAGGAATCTCTTTGAGCCGGGTTTGTCTCACGGCGACGATGTAGACGGCATAGGAGAGCGCCGAAGCGAAGACCAGCAAGGTGCCCTTGAGGCTGAGCGTCGAACCGTCGCCGGCCCTGTAGAGCAGCGCTATGCCGCCCACGGCCAGCAGGATGCACAACGCGGTAAGGGGCGAGAGTTTTTCCTTGAAACCGACGGCCATGATCAGGGCCACCAGCACGGGGTAGATGAACAGCAGTGTCGACGCGATGCCTGCGTCCATATAGGTGTAGCTCAAAAAGAGGGTAAGCGACGAAATGGCGACCAGCAAACCCATGACCGCGAGGAGCGGAAGTGCCTGGCGCCGGACGCCGAAGCTGCGGCCGCGGGCCTTGAGCATGCAGCCCAGGATGGGCAGGGCGAAAAGGTAGCGGAACAGCAGCACCGAATCGGGGTTCATGCCGGCTTCGTAGAGCGGCAGGGCGAAAAGCGGATTGGTGCCGTAGGTGGCTGCGGCAATGGCTCCTATGATGTAACCTTTGGCTTGGGTATTCATGGTGGCAGGGGTTTGCGGCGGGTGCGCCGGCGCGGCATAGGCGGTCGGGAGCAGGCGCCGGTGCAAAGATACGTATTTTATCGTTGGAATGTGCCGATGCGGCATTGTTGGATCGCAGGAGCGTCGCTGCGGTGGCGGGGCGCAGCCGAGCGAATGGCCGGTTGTAGGTTGTTTAGTTGAAAATTGTGCTAAATAGTGTTGGATTTTGGTAAAATGCAAAAATTCGATTTTTCAAGCTGTCGACGAAAAAATGGGGTGTATTTTCTGAAAATAGGGTGTAAAAATAGCCGGAGTGTGAAAAAATACCACTTGTTTTTCGGAAAACACATGAAAAAATAAGCTATTTTTCGAAAAATAGCTTTTTTGGAAAAACAACGACAACGGAAAATAATTACATTTGCAGTCGGAAGAAACCCAATGAAAAAACGGCCGGAACGAAGCGATGGCAATCGGCTGCAACCTGTGGAGCCGTCGACCGACCGGAGCCGGCATAGGACGATATTATTAACCCTTAAATACATATTATGTCGCTACTCAGATTCAAGATGGTCGATGCGGCCATCAACCACACGGCGGTGGAAGTCAAGGCTCCCGAGGGGCGTCCGTCGGACTATTTCGGCGCCCGGGTGTTCGGCCGCGACGCGATGCGCAAGTATCTGGACAAACGCACGTTCGAAGCGTTGGTCAACACCATGGAGAACGGCACGCCGCTGCCGCGCGAAATCGCCGACAGCGTGGCGGCAGGCATGCGGCAATGGGCTTTGGAACATGGCGCCGACCACTATACCCACTGGTTCCAGCCTCTGACGGGCGGCACGGCCGAGAAACACGACGCCTTCGCCGAGCCTGACGGCTGCGGCGGCGTGCTGGAGGAGTTCTCGGGCAAGATGCTGGTGCAGCAGGAACCCGATGCTTCGTCGTTCCCCAACGGCGGCATCCGCAACACGTTCGAGGCGCGCGGCTATTCGGCCTGGGACCCGGCCTCGCCGGCGTTCATCGTGGATACGACGCTTTGCATCCCTACGGTGTTCATCGCCTATACGGGCGAGGCGCTCGATTACAAGGCGCCGCTGCTGCGGTCGCTGACGGCCGTGGACAAGGCGGCGACGGAGGTGTGCCGCTATTTTGACAAAAATGTGCAGAAGGTCTATTCGTATCTGGGCTGGGAGCAGGAGTATTTCTTGGTCGACGAGAGCCTGTGGGCCGTGCGTCCCGACCTGATGCTGACGGGCCGTACGCTGATGGGCCACGAGTCGGCGAAGAACCAGCAACTCGAAGACCACTATTTCGGGGCGATTCCCACCCGTGTGATCGCCTTCATGAAAGAATTGGAGTACGAATGCCTGCTGCTGGGCATTCCGGTGAAGACGCGCCACAACGAGGTGGCGCCCAATCAGTTCGAACTGGCGCCGGTTTACGAGGAAGCCAACCTGGCCAACGACCACAACCAGCTGCTGATGACCATCATGGACAAGATCGCGCGCCGCCACCAATTCCGGGTGCTGCTGCACGAAAAACCGTTCAAGGGCATCAACGGCTCGGGCAAGCACAACAACTGGTCGCTGGGCACGGACACGGGAGTGAACCTGCTGGGGCCGGGCAAAACGGCGTCGGAGAATTTGCAGTTCATCACGTTCCTGGTGAACGTCATTTCGGCTGTGTACAAGCATAACGGTCTGCTCAAGGCTTCGATCATGAGTGCGACGAACGCCCATCGTCTGGGGGCCAACGAGGCGCCGCCGGCGATCATCTCGACGTTCCTGGGGTCGCAGGTGTCGGCCGTGCTGGACAAGCTGGCCGCTTCGAAAGGCGACGACGCGATCCGCTTCGACGCGAAGAACGTATTCAAGATGAGCGGCATATCGCACATCCCGACGCTGCTGCTGGACAACACCGACCGCAACCGCACCTCGCCGTTTGCCTTTACGGGCAACCGCTTCGAATTCCGCGCCGTAGGGTCGTCGGACAACTGCGCCGAGGCGATGATCACGCTCAACACGGCGATGGCCGATGAACTGACGCACTTCAAGCAAGCGGTCGACGCGAAGATCGAGGCGGGCATGAAGAAGGAGAAGGCGATCTATGAGGTGCTCAAGAAGATGATCAAGGAGTGCAAGGCGATCCGTTTCGACGGCAACGGCTACTCGGACGAGTGGCGGCAGGAAGCGGAGAAGCGCGGCCTGGACTGCGAGACGTCGACGCCGCTGATGTTCGACCGCTATCTGGACAAGGAATCGCTGCGGATGTTCGCCGACATGGGCGTCTACACGCATGTGGAGCTGGAAGCGCGCACGGAAGTGAAGTGGGAGACCTACACGAAGAAGATACAGATCGAAGGCCGCGTACTGGGCGACCTGGCGATGAACCATATTGTGCCGATCGCCTCGAAATACGAAGCACTGCTGCTGGACAAGGTGTACAAACTGTTGCAGATACCGGAATTGAGTTCGGCGGCGGATGTGGCCCTGATCAAGAAAATCCAGGATCACACGACGGCGATCCAGAAGCTGACGGACGAGATGGTGGAGGCGCGTAAGAAAGCGAACCGCATTGAAGACCAGCGCGAAAAGGCGATCGCCTACCATGACACGGTGGCGGTGTTCTTCGATGAAATCCGCCATCATATCGACAAACTGGAGGAAATCGTCGACGACCAGATCTGGCCGCTGCCGAAGTACCGCGAACTGCTGTTCATCCGATAGGCGGGAGAACGGAGCGCCCGGATCGGTACGCGAGGCCTCACGGCTGTGCCGCCGGATGAAGAAAAACCCTGCAACTTTGCAAGTTGCAGGGTTTTTTGATTGCCGGGTTTCCGGCTACTCTTCGGTCAGACCGGTAATTTCGTCGGGGATGCTTGCACAACGTACGTAGATCGAAACGTCTTCGGGGTCGTCCTGGGCGATCCACACCATGCGATCGGCCGTGAGGTCGCGGATGATGTAACGATGTGCCCAATCGCCCGTGCCGTGGTCGTACATGCCCCGGATGATAGTGCCGAGTTCTGCGTCCTCGACGAGGGCGTAACGTCCGGTAAGTTTCCGGGCCTGGAAACTATCGAGGTTCTGGTATATCTCGAAAAGATTGTCCTTGCGGATCAGATTGAGGTAGACATAACTATTTTCAGCCAGCGCTTCGCCGGAGAACTCGGCCAACTGCCAGGTGCCGGCGATGTTGTTGGAAGTGACCGGCAGGAATGCGGTGCCTTCGGTTTTGTCGTCGTCGCAGGCCGCGGCGAACGCGAGGAACAACGAGAGGACGGCGAACTTCAAGAGATTTTTCATATGGTTGAATTTTTTAACGATCAAAACAAATGTTGAGTGGAGGTCGAACGTGCGCGGCTACTCCTGCGCTCCGATGAGGACGCGCAACGACCGCTGTCCGGGCGGCAGCTGCAACCCATCGAGCACGACGGGCACCTGCCGGGGCGGCGTCTGCGGGGCCTTGGCCGGGTCGAACCGAATAACCAAGTCGGCCGTTTTGCCCGGCTCGATGACCGCCGGGTCGCATTCGAAGCGGAGGTAGGCGGGCAGCAAGCGGCTGTCGGCGCGGATCGTAAGGGGCTGCTCTCCGGCATTGAGACACTCGATGCGCTCGGTCTGTATCCGGGTGCCGGCGATGCGTACGGCCTGCTGCTTGAGCCGGAGCGATCCCATGACGTAGGGGTAGGCGGCGGTGGGCAGCACGGAGGGCGTGACGCGTCCGCTCAGTTCGAGTACGGCGGAGGGCTGCTTGTCGGACAACTGCGTATAGACGAAAATCTTGCGCTGGAAGTATCCGGGGCGCCCCTTGGGGTGGTAGACGACGGCGATTTCCGCGCATCTGCCGCGAGCCACGGGGGCCTTGGAAAAAGAGGCCCGGGCACAACCGCAGCTGGTTTCGACGCGGGTAATGATCATGGGTTTCCGGC
>JAIECN010000013.1 GCA_029068505.1 Alistipes sp. | reverse complement strand
ACCCGCATGGTCGCGTTGTGCTCTGCGATTCGCCGGCAGCGCAACGGCGCCGTGGCCGACGAAATGCGTTGTTACGGTGCGGCCTACGGTTTGAATTACGGTGTCAGCCTGCCTACTTTGAGGGCTATCGCTCGCGCGCAGACGCCCGATCACGATTTCGCCCGTTTCCTTTTTCGGCAGGATGTCCGCGAGTTGCGTCTCGCAGCTTTCCATATAGCTTTGCCCGGCGCGCTTACGGTCGACGATGCCGCTTTTTGGGCCGAGGGCTTGTCCAATTCCGAGCTTGCCGAGGAGGCCGCTTTCGCTTTGTTGTCCCGCAGTGCCGTTTTTCCCCGGTTGTTCGGCCTTTGGAGTGCCGACGACAGGCTCTTTCCCGCCTATGCCGCTTTGATGGCCGCTGCCCGGTGGCCTGCCGCTCCGGTCGGGTGGTGCGACGCGGCGGTCGATGCCGTCGTCCGTCGGGCGGTGCTTGTCGAGCAGGGCGGGCAGCCCGATTATGCCCTCCGGTTGATCGCCCGGGGCGCCGTGGCTTTGCTCGCAGCATTGGGCACGCGTAGCGAGTCCGACCGGCAGGCAGTGTCGCGTGCCGTGGCCCGAGGAGGCGATATTCCCGCGTTGCTTTTCGTGCGCGAGGAGTTGGCGTGGCGCCTGGAAGAAGTTTAGCTCTGTTCTGCGTGTTCCGTTTTCTCGATCTTTTCCAATATCGCGACCAGATCGGCATGGCTCATCATGCCGCTGCGGCGCCACAGCACTTCGCCCCGGCGGAATAGGATCAGGGTAGGCACTGAGGCGATGTTATAACGTTTTACAACGTCGTGCATGCGCCGGTCGTCGACATCGATCTTGTAGACGTCGACCCGGCCGTTCATCTCGTCCTTGAATTTGTCGATCACAGGGTGCATCATGCGGCACGGCCCGCACCAGGTGGCGAAGAAATCTATCAGCGTCAGTGCGTCTCGCCAGATGATTTTGTCGAAATCTTGCATTGTGTAGGATTTTTATGGTTCAAGATGCTATTGTCGGGTGCCGTCAGTTCATTTCCGCCCAAGTCATGCGTACATGGTTTTTGGTGGCAAGTTCCTTTTCCACATAGCTGATCGTGCGGCGCAGCCCTTCGACCAGCGGCGTGCGGGGCGTCCAGCCGAGTTCGCGGCGGGCCGTCGACAGGTCGGGCATGCTGCGCGGTGCTTCGTCCGCACGGGCGCGCTGGTGGACGATCTGCGAGCGGCTGCCCGTCAGCGCGATGATCTTCTCGGCCAGGGCGCGGATAGGCAGTTCGTGGTTGCTGCCCAGATCGACCGTGTGCACCCGTTCCGTGCGCGGTGCCTCCATCAGACGCACCAGCCCGTCCACCAGGTCTTCGACCCAGCAGAATCCGCGGACTTGTTCGCCGTTGCCGTTTACCGCTATGTCGCGGTTTTGGAGCGCCGCGGCAATCATCTTCATCACGACGCGTTGATCCAGCAGATCGGCCCCCGGGCCGTAGGTGTTGAATATGCGGGCTATGCGGGCGTCGACGTCGTATTCGGTGCGATAGGCTCTGTGGAGCGCTTCGGCGGCGGTTTTTCCTTCGCCGAGCATGCGATGGCCCTGGGCGGCTTCCTTGCTTTCGCCGCGGCAGGGGCGTGCTGCGTCGCAGAGGTTGCCCGATGAGCCGAAAAGGATGCGGGCATGTTCGGTGCGCGCCGTTTCCAGCGCGTGGATCGATCCCAGCATGCTTACCTTGAGCGTCTCCACGGGCAGCGGCTTGTCGTAGCGCACCCGCGAGGGCGAGGTCATGTTGTAGATTTCGTCGCAGCGGATGCCGAACGGATTGACAATGTTGTGACGTACGAAACGGAAAGCCGGATTTTGGCGGGCGTTGCGCAGCAGCGGTGCCGCATCCGCATCGCGGATGTCGACACAATACACTTCGTGTCCCGCCTCCAGCAGACGCAGACACAGATGCGAGCCTATGAATCCCGCACCTCCCAGTATGACGACTCTTTTTTGCATCTCTTGCTCCTTTTTTGGAGCTGGAGGTGCAAAATCTATTCCATAAAGAGCGCCCGCGGCAGTTGGTCGATGCTGTTGATCGGCACCACTTCGATGCCTTTCGGCCGTTTGGCGTTTTTGGCGATGTAGCCCGAGACGATGATGCGCTTGAAGCCCAGGCGTGCCGCTTCGCTGATGCGTTGTTCGCAGCGGGGTGCCGGGCGCACTTCGCCCGAGAGGCCCACTTCGCCCGCACAGCACACTCCCTCGCTTACCGGGCGGTCGTAGTAGGAGGAGATTACCGCCGCCACGACCGCCAGGTCGAGACCCGGATCGGCCACCTTGAACCCGCCCGCGAAGTTGAGAAACACATCTTTCTGGAACATCTTCAGCCCGATGCGTTTCTCCACCACCGCCAGCAGCATGTTCATGCGGCGCGTGTCGAATCCCGTCGCCGTGCGTTGGGGCGTGCCGTAGGCCGCGCCGCTCGCCAGGGCCTGCACCTCGATCAGATAGGGGCGTACGCCGTCGGCCGAGGCGCCCACGGCTATGCCGCTCAGCGGTTCTTCGTAGTGGGTCAGCAGGATTTCCGAGGGGTTGTCCACGCCGCGCAGCCCGTCGTCCAGCATTTCGAAGACGCCGATTTCGAACGTCGCGCCGAAACGGTTCTTGATGCCGCGCAGGATGCGGTAGACGTTGTTGCTGTCGCCCTCGAACTGGAGCACCACGTCGACGATGTGTTCCAGGATTTTGGGGCCGGCTATGGCGCCGTCCTTGGTGATGTGGCCGATGATGAAGATCGACGTGCCGGTCGTCTTGGCATATTTGAGCAGCGTGGCGGCGCATTCGCGGATCTGCGACACGCTGCCCGCCGACGAGTCGAGCAGTTCGGTGTAGATCGTCTGGATCGAGTCCACGATCACTACGTCGGGTTTCTGTTCGGCGATCTGCGCCACGATGTTTTCCAGCAGGGTCTCGGCATAGACCATGCACTCCTCGTTGCGGATGCCCAGGCGCAGGGCGCGCATCTTGATCTGCTCGGCCGATTCCTCGCCCGAGACGTAGAGCGTCTTCAGACCGTTGGGCGCCAGGGCGATCTGGAGCGAGAGGGTCGATTTGCCGATGCCCGGTTCTCCGCCCAGCAGGACGAGCGATCCCGGCACCAGGCCTCCGCCCAGCACGCGGTCGATTTCCGCATTGCCCAGGTCGATGCGGCGGTGGTCGCTTTCGTGTATTTCGCTCACCCGTTGGGGTTTGCTCGTCGGCAGCGGGCCGCCTGCCGCCGAGGCCGCCGGGCCGCTTTCGCGGGCTACGATCTCCTCCGCAAAGGTGTTCCATTCGCCGCACGAGGGGCATTTGCCCAGCCATTTGGGGGCTTCGAAGCCGCAGTTCTTGCAGAAATAGGCTTTTTTTACTTTTGCCATTTTTCCCGATTCTTTGTTAGCGCAGAGCGCGTTTTACGACTGCCGGATTTCCCGCCGCCAGCACATCGTCGGGCAGGTTGTGCACCACCACGCTGCCGGCTCCGATGATGCAGCGGTCGCCGATTTTCACGCCCGGACATACCGTCACGTTGCCGCCCAGCCAGCAGTCCTCGCCGATTTCGATCCGCAGGCCCCGTTCTACGGGACGCCGCCGCTCCATGTAGTCCATCGGGTGCTGGGGTGTGAGAAGCTGGCATCCGGGGCCGATGAGCGTGTGATCGCCGATCGTGATGCCGCCGCCGTCAAGGAACGTGCAGCCCGCATTAATGAACACCCCTTCGCCTATGCGGATCGGGTGCCCGTGGTCGCAGAAAAACGGCGGGACGATCGTTGACGACGACGGTATCCCGGGGATCAGTTCTTCGAGCGCCGCACGGCGGGCCGCTTCGTCGTCGGCTGCCGCGCGGTTGAAGCGTTCCAGACAGCGCCGCGCCCGTAGGTTGGAGGCCATGATTTCCGGCGACGAAAAGTCGTAGAGTTCGCCGGTTTGCATTTTGTCGAGTTCGGACATAAAAAGTTATCTTGGTGTTGTTCGCCGAGCGGCATGAGCCGAACCTCTGCAAGGCGCGGTTCGCGGCAACCTCTCTCCGGGCCTCCTTACTTGATGAAGAAGCGGTAGATGTCGTTGCCGTTGGCGAAGAGCAGGAGCGCCAGGATGATGACCATGCCTACATATTGCGCCGCTTCCAGCACCTTGTCGCTCACCTTGCGGCCCGTTATCATTTCCCAGAACGTGAAAAGCGCATGCCCTCCGTCGAGCATCGGTATGGGCAGGATGTTCATCACCGCCAAGATGATCGACAGGAACGCTGTCTTGAGCCAGAAATCTTCCCAGTTCCAGTGCCCCGCAAAGAGGTTGCCTATCGAGATGAAGCCGCCGACTTCCTTGTAGAGTTCGGTTTTGGGCTGCGCGATCATCTTGAGCTGCTGCCAGTAGGACGAAATCATCCGTCCTGCTTTGCGGAAACCCGCAGGGATCGATTCCCAGAATGTGTAGTGCTTCGTGCGCAGGGTGTAGGGCTGCGCCGCGATCACGCCGAGCGTGCCTTCCTCCGAAACTGGAAGCCGCAGCGCCACCGTGTCGCTGCCGCGGAGCACTTCGAGACCTACTTCTTCGCCTGCGTGCAGTTGCAGCAGGGCCTTGTAGTCGCCGAACTCCAGGTTGCGGTGCCGTTCGCCGTTCCCGACTTCCATGCCTACGATTTCATCGCCCCGGCGGAGGCTTGCGGCACCCGGTGCGACCACGCTGTCGATCAGAAACGGCTGGCGCAGGGTGAAGAACGTCTCCAGCCCTTTTTCTTGCCGGGCGGCGATCAGCGCTTCGAGCGGGAGCACGAGCGTCACCTCCTCGCCGGCGCGTTCGACCACCGTCTCGCGGTCGCCCTCGGTGATGAACAGCGTGTTGAGTATCTGCGGCAGGCCGTCGACCGGTTCGCCGTCGATCGTCACGAAGCGGTCGCCGTCGCGGAATCCCAGCCGGTGCCCCGCTTCGTTGAAGTTGTAGCCCCAGCGGGCGTCCTCGTTCGAGAAGTAGGTGTCGCCCCACGTGTAGCAGATGCCGCAGTAGATCGCGATGGCCAGCGCCACGTTCATCGCCACGCCGGCGATCATCACCAGGAAGCGTTGCCAGGCCGGCTTGGCGCGGAATTCCCACTCCTGCACCGGCTGTTTGAGCTGTTCCTTGTCCATCGATTCGTCGATCATGCCGGCGATCTTCACATAGCCGCCCAGCGGCAGCCAGCCCAGGCCGTATTCGGTGTGTCCGCGCTTGAACTTGAAGAGCGAGAACCACGGATCGAAGAAGATGTAGAATTTGTCCACACGGATGCGGAACACGCGTGCCATGATGAAGTGCCCCAGCTCGTGGATGCCCACAAGGAGGGTAAAACAGAGGAAGAATTGGATGATTTTGATGAAAAGTTCCATGATCGGGAGGTTGCGTTACAGATGGAGGTATTCGGCGGCCAGACGACGGGCTTCGGCATTCGCCGCGGCGTAGTCGTCCAGCGTCGGTGCTGCGACGAAAGTCGCATGTTCGAGCGCGTGTCCGATCGCGCCCACGATGTCGAGCCAGCGGCAGGCACCCTTCAAAAATGCCGCCACGGCCGTTTCGTTGGCGCCGTTCATCGTGCAGGCCGCCGTGCCGCCGCGGCGCAGGCAGTCGTAGGCGATGTCGAGGGCCGGATATTTCGTCCGGTCGACTTCGGCGAACGTCAGCTGCGGATGGGCCAGGAAGTCGAACCGCTCGCCGGGCCGTTGGGCGCGGTGGGGGAACATCAGCGCGAAGCTGATGGGCATGCGCATGTCGGGCGTGCCCAGCTGGGCCTTGATCGCGCCGTCTTCGTATTCGACCATCGAGTGGACGATCGACTGCGGGTGCAGCAGCACGGCGATCTTTTCGGCCGGCGTGCCGAAGAGCCAGCGGGCTTCGATCACCTCGAAACCTTTGTTCACCAGGGTCGACGAGTCGATCGTGATCTTGGCGCCCATCTGCCATTGGGGATGGCGCAGGGCTTGTTCCACGGTCGCATCGGCCAGTTGTTCGGGCGTGAAGTCGCGGAATGCGCCGCCGCTGCATGTGAGGATCAGCCGGCGTACGGGGGCTTGCTCGCCCAGCAGGCATTGGAAGATCGCCGAGTGCTCCGAGTCCACGGGCAGAATCGGCGCCCCGTGTTCGGCCGCCAGGCGCATCACCGTTTCGCCGCCCACGACCAGCGATTCTTTGTTGGCCAGGGCGAGTTTCTTGCCCGCACATACGGTCGCTACCGTAGGTGCCAGACCTGCATAGCCTACCAGCGCATTGACCACCACGTCGCTGTCGCCTGCGGCGGCGACTTGCGCCACGGCTTCTTCGCCGGCGTAGACTTTCACGTCGGTGCCGGCCAGCGCTTCGCGCAGCGGCTCATAATATTCCTTGTCGGCGATCACCGCCGTGTCGGCATCGAACTTCCGGGCCTGCTCGGCCAGGCGCCGCCAGTTGCGGTGCGCCGTCAGTACGCGCACCTCGAAAAGCGCGGGGTTCTCCTCCGCGATGTCGAGCGTCTGCATGCCGATCGAACCGGTCGATCCGAGTATGGCCAGGCGTTGTTTCATCAAAATACGATGTAGCCTTCGGGATCGACGGGCCGGCCGCTGTTCCAGAGTTCGAATTCGAAAAGCTGGACTTCGCCGTTCTTGACTTCGGAGTTGTAGCCGATCAGTTCGCCCGCGCGGATGAGCTGTCCTTTGGTCACGAGCGACCGCGAGAGGTGGCGGTAGATCGACAACAGGCTGTTGGGATGCTGTATTTCGATGATGTGGCCCGTCTCGGGCGTCCAGCGGCTGATGACCACCGTGCCTTCGTCGATCGCCGTCACGGGGGCGGCCGCGGCCGCGGCGATCCGCAAGCCGAAGTTGCCTTCCTTCAGATCGAAGCGGTCGGTGATGATGCCCTCGATGGGCGATGCCAGCTCCATGGTGCGGCGTATGCGGCCGCGCGAGCTGTTGATGCCGCCCAGCGAGTAGGGACCGTCGCTCTCCATCTGGGCGCGCAGCAGCGAGTCTTCGGCCGTGCGCATCACCAGCACCTTGCTCATGCGCAGGCTGTCCGACGAGGCGAACGTGCGTACGACGGGTGTTTTGCCTTCCAGGATCAGTGCGATGTTCTCGTTGTAGGTCATCATGTCGGTGAGCATGCGCTCCATCGAGTCTATGCGGATGATGTTCTGCATCAGCGTTTCGCGTGTGCGTCCCGCTTCGGTGCGGTACCCGGGCAAGAACTCCAGCACCGGGGTGTAGGCCACCAGCGAAAGCAGGATGATGAAGAGCAGCAGCACGAACGACACCAGTCCCGCGAAGATGCTCGCCGGAGAGAGGTGGATGTGCCATTCTTCGCGGTTGTCCGTGGCGTTGAGCATGCTGAAGCGGCGTTTGCGGAAGATGTCGCGCCATTGTTCCGCCATGCTATGTCCTATTTGCGTCGGTTTCATCGTCTTTATGCCTTTTGTGTTTGCAGGGAAGTGCAAGATTTGTTCCCTGCAAAGTTAATATAACCCGCGCGTACTGCCAAATTTATTTGTCTTCCAGCCAGTTCATGAAGTCGGACGTGCGCGAGCGGCTGACGAAGACTTCGAATTCGGGCCGGGGTTCGAGCGCCACTTTCAGTCTGTTGCTCAGGTGTTTCGATATTCCTGCTATGGCGCCGATCGAGGCCGTGCAGTTGCGCGAGAGGCGGAAAAAGAGCCGCGGATCGACTTGTTCCGACGCGGCGTCGAGCGATATGTCGAGGATCAGTTTCCGCCCTTCGGTGGTCACTAAATAGGTGTATTTGTCCTCCGCATAGAAGTAGGCCACTTGTTCGGTGTTCACCACCGTGATCTTGTCGCCCAGGCGTACCACGAACCGTTTTTTGTATTCCCGGCCCGTGCGGGCCAGTATGCCGCGCAGCGCTTCGGCGTCGGGCGCCGGCGCCGGTTTTTCCGATTCCAGAGCTTTGCGGCAGCGTTCCACGGCGGCTTGCAGTTCGTCGGGGGCTATGGGTTTGAGCAGATAGTCCACGCTGTTGACGCGGAACGCACGGATGGCATAGTTGTCGTAGGCCGTGGTGATGACTACCTTGCCGTGCACCTCGGTCTGGGCGAAGATGTCGAAGCACATGCCGTCCGAGAGCTGCACATCCATGAAGATGATGTCGGGGCGGTTGTCCGGATCGCGCAGCCAGGCCACGGCGCCCACGACCGAGCTTTGCACGCCTACGATGCGCAGATCTTCGAAATGTTTTTCGATCAGGCGCCGCAGGTTGGTCTGGGCAGGGATTTCGTCTTCGACGATCAGTACGTTGAGGGTTTTCATAGCAGGGGCAGGGTGACGCAGAATTCCGCGTCGGTTTTTTCGACCGTGATCGGCAGTCCCGACAGATCGAGGTATTGTTGACGTATGTTGCTCAAGCCCAGACCTGTCGAGGCCGGTGCGTTGAGGCGGGGGTGCAGGTTGTTGGTCACCGTGAGCCGGTCGCCCGTGGCTCGTATGCTGATGCGGAGCGGTTGTTCCGGCCCCACGGCGTTGTGCTTGATGGCGTTTTCGATCAGCAGTTGCAGGCTGCACGGCACCGTGTGGCGGTTCAGGGCCGTCGGCGGGATGTCGTACTCCACATGGAAGCCGCTCGTGAAGCGTTCTTGCAGCAGATCGATGTATTTGCGGGCGAATTCCAGTTCTTCATGCAGCGGCACCAGGGGTTCGTCTTCGTTTTTGAGCATGTAGCGGTAGGTGCCCGCCAGTTTGCGGATGAAGGCGCTCGCCCGTTCGGTTTCGTGTTCCTGCACCAGGTAGTCGAGGATGTTCAGCGAGTTGAACAGAAAATGGGGGTTGATCTGTTGCTTGAGTCGGTCATAGCGGAATTGCGCGCGGTGTTTCTTGCCGCGTTCGGTGCGCAGTTCCTGGTGCGAGCGGATCACGTAGGCTATGAGTTGCAGCACGGCGTAGACTACCAGGTCGACCAGCAGCACCACCATGTAGAGCCTGAAGAACCCGCGGGCCGGAATCGGCTCCGCCGTGCCTTGGGGCAGCCCGTAGCAGACCGCCGCCGTGAGCAGCAGCACCAGCAGCAGCGTGAAGAGGGCCGAGGCGGCGATGCGTACGTCGCGGCGCCGGAGCATGCGGGCGCGCAGGTTGACGAAGATCACGTTGCCGCAGAACATCGTCGCGAGCGCCAGCGTATTGTTCAGCAGACGCCGGAATTCGGGATAGACGCCCTCTTGTCCGTAGTAGGGCGAGTTGAACAGCCGCATGTAAAAGATGCGCAGCAGCAGGATCGCTGCCACGATGCCCACGATCTGCCATGTCGGGGGCACCCAGCGCACGGGCGTCGGGGTGCCGGCGCCGCGCGAGCGGGCGAACGCATAGGTCAGCCAGCCGATCGCTTCGGTGACCAGCGTCGTGGTGATGACCGGCGCCAGGATGCCGCAGCCGAACGCTTGCTGGATGAACTGTGCGCCGTAGATGCCGAACAGGTAGCCCACGAAGATGCAGATCAGCGCCAGGGCCGCCACGAATTCGACCCGCAGGCTGCGGCGGATGGCGACGATGAGGATCATCGACAGCGTGAGCACCGTCAGCGGCACGTCGTCGACATAGTTGAAAAGCCGGCTCAACATGGCTACGACCGCATGGGCTGCTGCGAACAGATGGATGACGGCCGGGGTGCTTATCGTGGGGCGTTTCATGTTCCGGAATAGGTTAATTCAATTTAAAGTTAGGGTTTTTAGTTCGTTTCTCCAAATTTCGCCGCCGGAAAAAAATTCCCCGTTCGTCGGACGGCCGACCGGCGTCCGTTGCTTGCCGGCCGGCGTCCGGTCGGTGCGTCCTGCCATATTCGCCGTTCGTCGGTTCTTTTGCGCCGTTCGTCGTCCGGAAATTGGAAATTCGGGCGATTTCTCCTTATATTTATAATACCAAAACCGAAAAACTACGATCTTCACATGAAAAAACCGAAACTGTCTTTTTGGCAGATATGGAACCTCAGCTTCGGCTTCCTGGGCGTCCAGATCGGCTATTCGTTGCAGAATTCGAATACGTCGACCATCTTCGAGTCGTTGGGCGCCGATCTTTCGCATCTGAGTTATTTTTGGCTCGCCGCTCCCGTCGCAGGTCTGGTCATCCAGCCCATCGTCGGACTCTTTTCCGACGGCACCTGGACCCGTTTGGGCCGGCGCGTGCCGTTCATCCTCGGCGGCGCCGTCGTCTCGGCCCTGGCTTTGGCCCTGATGCCCAATGCGCCGTTGCTGCTGGCTTTCGCTCCGTTGGCCATGGGGGCGTTCATCCTGCTGTTCATGGATCTGTCGTTCAACGTCACCATGCAGCCGTTCCGCGCGTTGGTCGCCGACATGCTCGACGATTCGCAGAAGACCAAGGGCTACGTCGTCCAGACTTTCCTCATCAACCTCGGTGCCGTCGTCGGCGCCGTCCTGCCGTTGATCCTCACCCGGTGCGGTATCTCCGACGAGGTGGTGCCCGGACAGGTCGCGCAGCATATCGCGTGGTCTTATTATATAGGTGGGGCTATCCTTCTGGCTACGGTGCTCGTCACGGCGTTCCGCACCAAGGAGTATCCTCCCGAGGAGTTCGCCCGCTACAACGGCGAGACGGTCGAGGAGGTGCTCGAAAAGCCGTCGTTCATGGAGTTGATGCGCAACGTGCCTCGGGTCATGTGGCAGTTGGGCGTCGTGCAGTTCTTCTCGTGGGCCGCGCTGTTCCTCATGTGGACTTACCTCAAGCCCGCCATCACGGGCGTGGTCGTCGACCATGCCACCGGCGAGCTGCTCTCCGCCGGCCAGACCCAGACGTGGGTCGGTGTTCTGAACGGCACCTATCCCGTTCCCGCCTGCATCGCTTCGCTTTTCATCGCCGGCATCGCCGCCCGGTGGGGCAACAAGCTCGTCTACGCCCTCTGTCTCTTGTGCGGCGGCGCCGGATTCGCAGGGTTGTGCTTCCTCTCCGATCAGTATGCTTTGATGCTTCCCATGATCGGCATCGGCATCGCCTGGGCCGGCATCCTCGCCATGCCTTACGCCATCCTCTCGCGGGCCGTCGAGGCGCGCCGCATGGGGGTCTACATGGGCATCTTCAATTTCACGATCACCGTGCCCCAGATCGTCGTCGGTCTTACGGGCGGATTGATCGTGCAGTATCTTTTCGGCGCCCGGCCCATGGCCATGATCGCTTTGGCGGGCGTCTTCATGTTGTTGGCCGCCGTGTCGGTCGTTTTCGTCAAGGAAAAATAGTTATGATCGCTTGTTGCATCTTCGATCTGGACGGGGTCATCGTCGACACCGCCAAGTATCATTATCTCGCCTGGGCCGAGTTGGCCCGGGCATTGGGTTTCGAGTTCACGCCCGAGCAGGGCGAGGCCACCAAGGGCGTCAGCCGCATGGCGTCGCTCGACATCGTGCTGCGTGCCGGCGGCATGGAGGACCGCTTCTCGCCCGAGGAGAAGGAGCGCCTGGCCGCCGAGAAGAACGCCCGCTACCTCGAATACATCACGCGCATGACTGCCGACGAGGTGTTGCCGGGCGTGTTGGAGTTCTTGTTGGGTCTCAAGGCCGCCGGCATCCAGGTCGTGTTGGGTTCCGCGTCGAAGAACGCCGGAGTCATCCTCGACCGTTGCGGTTTGCGCCAGTTGTTCGATCATGTCGTCGACGGCACGCTCGTCTCCAAGGCCAAGCCCGATCCCGAGGTCTTCGCCAAGGGGGCCGAACTCGCCGGTCTGGCGCCCGCCGCCTGCGTCGTCTTCGAGGACGCCGCCGCTGGCATCGAGGCCGCTGCGCGCGCCGGCATGCGTTCGGTGGGCGTCGGCGGCAGCCCGCTGCTGGACAAGGCTACCATGCAGCTGCCCACGTTCGAGGGCTTCACTTTCGAGAAACTTTGCAACCAAATAGATTGACCATGAACCAGTTTATCAAAACCGACCCCTGGATGCTCGTCGAGGAGCGTTTCGATCCTGCGCGCGTCAAATCTTCCGAGTCGCTTTTCGCCTTGGGCAACGGCGTGATGGGCGGACGCGCCAATTTCGAGGAGTCCTATTCCGGTGATTCGTTGCAGGGCAATTATATCGGCGCCATCTACTACCCCGACAAGACCCGTGTGGGGTGGTGGAAGAACGGGTATCCCGAGTATTTCGCCAAGGTGCTCAATTCGGCTTTCTGGATCGGCGTCGACGTCGCTGTCGACGGCGAGGTGCTCGACCTCGCGCAGGTCGAGGTGCTGGCGTTCCGCCGCGAGTTGGACATGCGGCGTTCGGTGCTCACGCGTCGCATGACCGTGCGCATGAAGTCCGGTCTGCGCGTTGAGGTCGAGGTCGTGCGCTTCCTCTCGCTCCAGCGGCGCGAACTGGGCGTTATCCGCTATGCGGTGCGGCCCCTCGATAGGGCGGCGGAGATTACCTTCTCGCCCTATATCGACGCCGACGTCCGCAATACCGACGCCAACTACGACGAGAAGTTTTGGGAGCATGTCTCGACCGACGGCGACGCCGTGCAGAGCCGTACCAAGAAGAGCGGCTTCGACGTGGCGTGGGCGCAGCGCGTGGTGCTTGACGGGGCCGAGTTCCGTTGTGAGACGACGCCCGAAAAGGTGCGTCACACGACCGTTGTCCGCCGCGAGGCAGGGGAGTGGGCCGCGCTTTATAAGTATGCCGGCATCTGCTCGTCGCTCAACCATAAGCCCGGGGAGTTGATCGCCGCCGCGCGTGCCGTAGCCGCCGACGGTGCCGCTGTCGGGTTCGATGCCTTGCTCAAGGAGCAGGAGGCCGCCTGGGCTGCACGCTGGCACAGCTGCGACATCGAGATCGGCGGCGACGATGCCGCCCAGCAGGGCATCCGCTTCTGCATCTTCATGCTTTTGCAGACCTATACCGGCGTCGATACGCGTCTGAATATCGGCCCCAAAGGATTCACGGGCGAGAAGTACGGCGGCGTCACTTATTGGGACACCGAGGCTTACTGCCTGCCGTTCTACATGGCGACCGCCGGGCCGCAGGTGGCCCGCGAGCTGCTCGTCTATCGCTACAACCAGCTCGACAAGGCCATCGAGAATGCCGCCAAGCTCGGATTCCACGGCGGTGCCGCGCTCTATCCGATGGTAACCATCAACGGCGAGGAGTGCCACAACGAGTGGGAGATCACTTTCGAGGAAATCCACCGCAACGGCGCCATCGCCTATGCCGTCTTCAATTATATCCGTTACACCGGCGACAAGGAGTATCTGGCCCAGGGCGGCGCCGAGGTGCTGTTGTCCATCGCCCGTTTCTGGGCGCAGCGCATCACTTGGTCGGAGGCCCGCAAGAAGTACGTCATGCTCGGCGTTACCGGCCCCAACGAGTACGAAAACAACGTCAACAACAACTGGTATACTTCCTACATCGCCTGTTGGTGCCTGCGCTACGCCGCCGAGGCCGTCGCTTGGGTGCGGGAGAACCGCCCCGAGGCCTACGCCGCCATGTGCGCGAAGCGTTCGTTCGACGAGCAGGCCGAGACGGCCGCGTGGCTCGAAATCGACGCTCATATGTATTTGGGCGAAGACCGCGAGTTGGGCATTTTCCTCCAGCAGGACGGTTATCTGGACAAGGAGCAGGTGCTCGTCAAGGATCTCGATCCGGCCGAGCGCCCCATCAACCAGAAGTGGTCGTGGGATCGTATCCTGCGGTCGTGTTTCATCAAGCAGGCCGATGTGTTGCAGGGCCTTTACCTGTTCCGCGACCGGTTCGACGCCGACACGCTGCGGCGCAACTTCGATTTCTACGAGGCCCGCACCGTCCACGAGTCGTCGCTCTCGCCCTGCGTCCATACGGTGCTCGCCGCGCAGTTGGGATTGATGGAGAAGGCTTACGAGCTGTACCTGCGTACCGCGCGTCTCGACCTCGACGACTACAACCGCGAGGTCGAAGAGGGGTGCCACGTCACTTCGATGGCCGGATCGTGGCTCGCCGTGGTCGAGGGTTTCGGCGGCATGCGCGTCTGCGACGGCGTGCTCTCGTTCGAACCCCATCTGCCCGCCGCTTGGCAGCGTCTGGCTTTCCGCATCGATTATCGGGGCCGCGTGCTCTCCGTGGAGATCGCCGACGGCACGGTCGCCATCGCTTGCGAGGGCGAACCGGTCGAGATCATGCTGGCCGGCGAACGGCTCACGGTCGACGGCCAGGTCAGCCGTTCGCTGAAATAGGATTTTTCCGACAAGCCGAGTGCAGCGCCGAACTCGTTCGGCCTGCCGAGGCAAGAATATGAACCGAATACAACCAACACAACCTATTATTAACTAACACAAACAGCTTTATGCGAAGAATTTTGGCTATGTGTTTGGGGGTTATGCTATTATGCGCAATTACCCCCCCCCTCGCGCCGGCACAGAACGGCGGGCGTGAGATAAAGGGCATCGTCGTCGATGCGTCCGGTACGCCCGTCATCGGGGCTACCGTGGTCGAGGTCGGCACCGCCAACGGTACGTCGACCGACCTGAACGGACAGTATGTCCCTGGATAGTATACACATCTCGAGCCCACGGGACGCCGGCG
>JAIECN010000012.1 GCA_029068505.1 Alistipes sp. | reverse complement strand
CTTTGTTTTCCGTATACCGATTACGGGTCTTGTTACCATTATTACCGGTGTCGCTTGCAATCGGGCATTTTATCGTTATTTTTGTGCCAAGACATTGAAAATCCATGAATACGATCGAACATTTCGAACACGTTTTCGAGTACAACGAGCTGCTGGGCGTCGAAACCTTGCATCCGCTGGTCAGCGTCATCGACTTGTCGCAGGCCCGCAAAATCCGCCACATGCGCCATACGTTCGGATTCTACGCGCTTTTTCTCAAGGAGGTCAAGTGCGGCAATCTGATCTACGGCCGACAATATTACGATTACCAGGAGGGCACCATCGTGAGCATCGCGCCCGGTCAGGTTCTCGGCGTGGAGGACAACGGCGAGGTTTTCCAACCCAAGGGTTGGGCGCTCGTCTTCCATCCCGAGTTGTTGCGCGGGACGTCGCTCGGGCGCAGCATCCGCAACTATAGTTTCTTCTCCTACGAGGCCAACGAGGCGCTGCACCTTTCGGAGCAGGAGCGGGGCATCGTGCTCGATTGCCTGCACAAGATACGTACCGAGACCGAGCATGCCGTCGACAAGCATACCCAGCGGTTGATTGCGGTCAACATCGAGTTGTTGTTGGATTATTGCGTGCGTTTCTACGAGCGCCAGTTCATCACGCGTTGCAACGCCAACAACGATATCTTGGCCCGTTTCGAGACTTTGCTGGACGAATATTTTGCTTCCGACCGGCCCCAGGCCGAAGGTTTGCCTTCAGTGAAGTTTTGTGCCGACCGGCTGCATCTGTCGGCCAACTATTTCGGCGACCTCATCAAGAAAGAGACCGGCCGCACGGCCCAGGAGCATATCCAGTCCAAGCTGATCGACATCGCCAAGGAGCGGATCTTCGACACCCGTAAGTCGGTGAGCGAAATCGCCTATGAAATGGGCTTCCGCTATCCCCAGCATTTCACGCGGCTTTTCAAGAAAGTCACCGGATTGACTCCCAAGGAATACCGGATGCCCAATTGAGAAATGTTGCGCCGACAAAAAACGCCCCGTCGCATTTTTGCGACGGGGCGTTGCTTATTGATAGGGGCGATATCGAAACTTCAAGGGCCGTTCCGCCTCGTTTTGATGGGCCGGCGCTCGTTAATTAGTGCCCCGGTTCGGTAGTCTGTTGCTGTTTCGCTACGCTTCCGGCTTGTCGAATTTTTGGGCTACTTGCCGCAGGTGTTCGACGATCGGCAGATGCTGCGGGCAGCTCTTTTCGCATTTGCGGCAGGCGATGCAGTCCGATGCCCGGCCATGATCCTGCGTCAGATTGGCATAGTAGACGCTTTGTACCAGAAATCCCTTGTTCAGCGATTGTTCCGCATTGTTGTAGAGCGCAAAATATTCCGGTATGGCGATTTGTTTCGGACATCCCTCCACGCAGTAGCGGCAGGCTGTGCAGGGTATGGCGATCGAGCGGTTGATGATCCCCACGGCTTTTTCGACGGCCGCATGTTCTGCTTCGTTCAGCGGTTCGAACTCCTGCATGTAGGAGGTGTTGTCGTCCAGTTGTTCTTGCGACGACATGCCGCTCAACACCATCATCACGCCGTCCAGGCTCGCTGCATAGCGAATGGCCCACGATGCCGGCGAAAGTTCGGGCCGGAGCGTGCGGAACAGCCGTTCGGCTTCCTCGGGCAGTTGCGCCAGCGTGCCGCCCTTGATCGGTTCCATTACCACGATAGGTTTGCCGTGGCGGCGTGCCGTTTCGTAGCATTTGCGCGATTGGATGCTCTCGTTTTCCCAGTCCATGTAGTTGATTTGCAGCTGCACGAATTCCGTCTCGGGATGGGCCGTCAGGATTTCGTCCAGCAGTTCCGCCTTGTCGTGGAACGAGAATCCGATGCGGCGGATTTTGCCCTCGGCTTTCATGCGGGCTGCGAATCCGAAGCTGTCGAACCGCTCGACCGTGCGGTAGTTCGACGCATTGAGGTTGTGGAGCAGGTAGTAGTCGAAATACTCCACGCCGCATTTTTCCAGTTGTTCCGCGAAGATGCGCTCCTGGTCGCCCTCCGCTTTCAGGAACATCGTCGGCAGCTTGGTCGCCAGCGTGAAAGCATCGCGGTCGTGGCGATTCACGAGCGCTTCACGCACGATCTTCTCGCTCTGGAATTCGTGGTACATGTAGGCCGTGTCGAAATAGGTGAATCCTCGTTCCAGGAAGGAGTCCACCATCTTTTCTACCTGGGCGATGTCCGCTTTCGCAAAGTCCGACGGATCGGCCAGCGGCAGGCGCATGCAGCCGAATCCTAATTTCTTCGCTGTCATCTTATTTGCGGTTCGAAAGGTTCGTTTTTCCGTTCCGGTTGGAGAGATTTCGCGTGCCGAAACGGTTGATGACGGCCCAGCCGCCGAAAACTTGCAGCAGCATGCCCGGAAATCCGAGACGGAAATCCTGCGCGGCGGCCTGAAAATCGCCGATCAGCGCCCATTCGCCCAGCGTGCCGATGGCTTGATAGGCCAGCACGACGCCCGCCAGCAACAGCAGCGACGCGCGGCGGAAACGTGCGGCCGTCCAACCCGCTGCGAGGGCCAGGACGACCGACTTCAGCAGGATGGCCGGAAGCATCGCGGCCACCGGCATGCCGAACAGCAGCGAGTTGGCCAGCGGCGATGCCACGGCAGTAAGCAGGCCCGTCCGCCAGCCGTATTTATAGGCGGCCACGAGCGTGAAAAAGTAGATCGGCAGCCAGGTCGGGCCGCCCGCGTGCACCATGTGGCAGAGTTGCGGCAGGGCGATGTTGCCCAGCACGAAAAGCAGAGCCGCCAGATAGGTTTTGGTTTCGCCGAATTCCAGCGTACGGAATTTTGCGGTCAATGTTTGCATTCGGTTTCCGATTTATTAAGTTGTTCGATGTCAATCAGTGTATTATTTCTATGTGGGCTTCTTTTTGGTAATTAGCTGGTTAATATATGTAATCTATATCAGAACTTCAAGTTGATGCCGCCCAGCACTGTGGCTTTGGGCATCGGATAGCCCGCATTGATTTCGTAGCGCTGCGCCAGCAGGTTTTCGCCTCTCACAAAGATATCCATAATCCGGCAAACCCGGAAACTTCCGCGCAGATTCCACAGCACGAAATTTTCTTGTTCGTATCGTCCGTTGCCGGCGACTTTCACTTCGGTGTAGAGTCCGTCGACATATTGCACGCCGGTCGATATGTTCCAGCGGCCCTTTGCGAACGCCGCTCCGACATGGAGTTTGTGTTCAGGCGATGCCAGCACCGGATAAGCCATGTGCAGGTAGCTGTAGTTGGCGTCGAGCATCCATGCGGAGTTTATCCGCCAGGCGATCTGCGCCTCGGCGCCGGCATTTTCCACGCGGCCCGTGTTGATGTTTTTCGGGCGTCCGTTCACCGGCACCCGCATGATGAGGTTTTCGCCGTCGATGTAGAACACGTTGATGCCGTAAGAGAGACGCCCGTTGCACAAGCGTTGCGAGTAGGCGATTTCGTAGCTCCACAGCCGTTCGGGTTTCAGATCGGGATTCTGGGGCGGAAACATGTACATCTCGCGGATGGTGGGGTAGCGGAACCCTTTGGTTGCCGAGAGTTTGATTTCGGCATCGGCCGAGGGCAGCAGCGAGACGCCCGCCTGCGGCACCCATTCCGTGCCTACGTGCGAGTGGTGGTCGATGCGCACCCCGGCGTCGAGCGTTACCCAGCCGGCGATCGTCTGGCGGAAATCCGCATAGGCCGCCACCTCGTGCAGGGTCTTGTCGGCCAGCATCGTGCGCGCCGAGCCGTCGAGCGGCTGGTTCCAGGCCCGGCCGCCGAAGCGGAACCAGTCCAGCCCTACGGTCAGCCGGTTGCCCTCGAAAAGCCGGGCGCTCTGGTACCACGAGATGCCCAGCATGTCGTCGCGCGAGTGGAAACGGTAGTCGAGCGGCGCCTGACCGGGCGAATAGCCGTCGTTGATCTTGTGGCGGCCCCAGTTGTAGAAGAAGCTCAGGGCGCCCGAGGTCTTGTCGTATTCGTTCCGGATGGCCGCCGAGGTCATGCCGCGCGTGACATGCGTGTCGTTGTCGAATATCGGATCGCTCACGCTGCCCGGGTTCGAGGCGTTGAAGTGCGTGAGGTTGACATCGGCTTCGACCTGCCAGGCCGCCGCGATTTGATAGCCTATCTTGGCGTAGCCGCCGTATTGCTCGAAGCCCATGCGGGGACGGTGGCCGTCGGTGCGGTTGTACGATCCTGTCGCTACGCTTGTGAAGCGTCCGGCCTTCACGCGGTTCGTGGCTTCGGTCTGAAGCGTGTTGTAGGAGCCGTAGCCGATGTTGACGCCCGTATTTACCCCTTCGTCACGCATCTTGCGGGTCACGATGTTGATGACTCCGCCCATGGCGTTGGAACCGTAGAGCACCGAGGCCGGGCCGCGCAGTACCTCGACCCGTTCGGTCATCATCGATTGGCAGGCGTCGGCGATCGGGTGGCCCATGAGTCCCATGTATTGGGGATGGCCGTCGATGAGCACCAGCAGCCCCGTGGTCGGCAGTCCCGCTTGCGGGGCGCCGCCTATGCCGCGCAGCGACATCTGGCCCGCCGCGCCCGTCGATACGCTGTATCCCATCAGACCGCGGCCCGTGGCGAAAAGCCCCGGCACCTGCTCCGTCAGCAGCGGCAGCAGCGATTGTTCGTGGCTCTGTTCGATGCGGCGGCGGTCGATCGTCGAGACGGTCATCGGCAAGTGCCGGACGTCGATCCGGTGGCGCGAGCCGGTCACCACTACGCTGTCGATCGGATGGGGCGTCGGCGTCAGTTCTTCGGCCGGCTGCACGGCTTGTGCCGGCAGGGCGAGCAGCAAGGCTGCAATAGAAAGTAGTCGTTTCATAGTCGATGTGCTTGAGAGCGGGGTCAGCAGCTTTCGATGAACCGTCGTATCGGTTCCATGCACTCCTCGGCCGTGCGGCAGTCGCGGCACAGCGTCTCCACCGGACACACACCCGTGCCTGCGCGGTTGACGATGTGCGGCACCTCCAGCGCATGCACCGCCCGGATGCCTCGCGCGGCGAAGAGTTCGAGCGCCGGCGTACTGATCACATCGGCGTATATTTCGTGCACGCCGCCCACGATCATCAGCGCCGCCGCGCCTTTGCCCACTACCTTGTCGGCCACGAAAGCGCCGTCGAGCAGGGCGGGTTCCTCGCGCAGCAGCCGGTAGAGGTCTTTGACGCCCCGTTCATGGAACAAGCGCGTCTGTGCGCCGTTGCGGATCACGCACGAGCACCCTTCGGCATGAAGCCGGTCGATCAGCCGTTTGCGTTCGGTGTCGGTCAGGTAAGCCGTCATATCATTTGCCGATCTTCGCCAGCCATTTTTCCACTTCGGAAGCCGCTCCGTCCACCGCACTGCCGCGCACGGGCAGTCCTTCGGCCACGGTCGACTTCGGGCAGAGTTTGCGTATGTCCGCCACGCTGCGTCCCATGCGGCTGCCTTCGTGGGTCATGAACGGCGCCACGGTCTTGCCCGCCAGGTCGCACGAGGCCAGGAACGTCGCCACGGGCGGTGCGATGGTGCCCCACCAGCAAGGCGAGCCGACAAAAATCACGTCGTATGCCGATATGTCGGGTATCTGCGTGGCAAGCGCCGGACGGTAGCCGGCCGCGATTTCTTTCTTGGCTTGATCCGTCACGGCGTCGTAGCGCGTCGGATAGGGATTCTCGGGTATGATTTCGAGTTGATCGGCACCCGTGGCCCGGGCGATCTGTCCGGCCAGCGTGCGGGTGTTGCCGCTATGCGAAAAATAGACGACCAATGCTTTTTTCGAGGATGCCGGCTGGGCGCCGAGGCTTCCTTCGGTTGCGATCATGGCTGCGAAAGCCATCAGGAAAGAGAGGGTTTTCATCTTCTGTTCGTTTTTCTGTTTGCATGGCAAAGGTAGCTGTCGGTCTGCGTCGGCGTTGTATACGCATTACCGGATCGGCTACCATTTTTACCTTCACTGCCCGAAGCGTTCGGCGGCCCGGCGCATCGCAGCGACGATCTCCACGCCGAACGGGCAGCGGCTTTCGCAGGCGCCGCAGGCCACGCATTCGGAGGCGTGGTGCGACAGCGCGCCGTAGTGCTCGCGCACGGTTTCGGGGATCGGGCCTCGGTCGGGACACAGGTTGCGGAACTTGTTGACCGATGCGATGTCGATCCCCACGGTGCAGGGGGCACAATGGCCGCAGTACATGCAATGACCGTGCCAGGTAAATTTATCCAGCCCCGAAAGGGTTGACGCATAGTCTTTTTCCGCCTCCGAAGCCGTGCACCACTCCAGGGCTGCCTGCATCTCCTGCTGCGATCGGCTTCCCACCATCACGGCCGCCACGCCGGGACGCGACAGCGCATATTCCATACATTGTACGGGAGCCAGCGCACGGCCGAACGGCGAGCGTTCGTCGTTCAGCAGGTCGCCGCCGCCGTATACCTTCATCACGTCGATCCCCACGCCTTCGCGGGCGCAGAGTTCGTAGAGCCGTTCCCGCTCGGGGTCGATGTTGTGCAGCGCCCGGGCATAGCTTTCGTCGGCCCACAGCGCATCCACATCTTCGCCGGCCGGTTGCAGGTCGTAGCACGGGTTGATCGAGAACATCAGCACGTCGATCAGCCCCGTTTCCACGGCCATGCGTGCCACCGCGGGGTTGTGGCTGCTCAATCCGATGTGCCGGATGCGCCCTTCGGCCTTGAGCCGCTGGGCGTAGCGGATGATTTCACCGTCGAACACACGGCGGAAGTCTTCTTCCTGGTCGATGTAGTGGATCATGCCGATGTCCACATAGTCCGTGTCCAGGCGTGCCAGCAGGTCTTCGAACGCCGCTTCGGTCTTGGCCAGGTCGCGCGTGCGAAGATATTGGCCGTTCTCCCACACCGAGCAGATATGGCCCTGGATCACGAATTTCTCGCGCCGCCCGGCCAGGGCATGTCCCAGGTTGGAGCGCAGCTCGGGGTCGGAAGCATACAGATCGATGAAGTTGATGCCCGCTTGCTGGGCGAAGTCGATTTCGGCCCGCAGCTTGTCGGCAGCCATGCCTGCGAAGCCTTCGCAGCCCAGCGCAATGGCGCTCACTTCAAGTCCTGTGCGCCCCAGCATCCGATATTTCATTCTTCAGCCGGTTTTTCGTCCAACATCACCAATTCATATTCGCGGGTGCCTACTCCGATTTCCGCAGCATGTTCCACCGTGCGGATGCCGTGGCGCGATTCCATGCGTTCGATCAGGTGCACCTTGCCCGGGTCTTCTGACGCATAGACCAGGTCCACGCAAGCCTGATCCAGCGCCACCGGATCGAGCGAAGCCAGAATGCCGATGTCGCCCATCTGCGGGGCTGCCGGATGCGCGTCGCAGTCGCAGTCGACCGAGAGGTTGTTCATCACGTTGATGTAGATTATGTTTTCGCCGCAGTGATCGGCCACGGCCTTGGCCGCTTCGGCCATCGATTCCAGAAATGCGTCCTGCTCGGGCAGGTTGTTCCACAAGTCGGTTTTCGTCTTGCCGGCAGTGTGTATCCACGCTTTGCCCGCCGACGAGGCGATGCCGATCGAAATGTTCTTCAACGCGCCGCCGAAGCCGCCCATCGCATGGCCTTTGAAGTGGGAGAGCACGACCGTGAAGTCGTAGTCCGGAAAATGCGATCCTACGAAATCTTCTTTCAGATGCTTGCCGCCCGTCACGGGCAGTGCCGTTTCGCCGTCGGCATCCATGATGTCCACGGGTGCGATGGCCGTGAAGCCGTGGGCCTCGGCCGCTTTCAGGTGGTCGGCCGTGGCGGCCCGGCCGCCGCCGTAGGCCGTGTTGCATTCGACGATCGTGCCGCCGACTTTCTTCACCAGACCGCCGATCAGCTCAGGTTTCAGATAGTGGTTGCCGCCCGGTTCGCCGGTCGAAATCTTCACGGCGACTTTGCCTTTGGCTTCGCGCCCCAGCGCTTCGTAAACAGCGTCGAGGCCTGCCGGCGAGATGTCGCGCGTCATGTAGACGACGGCCGGTTTCGGGGTTTCGTTCGTTCCGGTGCGGCTGGCGCAGCCTGCCATTCCTGCCGTCAGCAGCAGGAGCGATGCGATAAAAATACGAATCTGTTTCATAATTATAGGGTTGGGATTTTGTTCGACCATGCAAAGATATGACTTTCAATGGATGGAACAGCAGTGAGCCAAGCACAAACCGTAAAATGGGTAATGATTTCCGGAATCCGTATCTGTTTTGTCGTTCCGCAGCGCCTAATTTTGCAATCGTAAAACCAATATCGCCATGAAACATTTCTCATTGCTGTGTTGCCTGCTGCCTTTGGCTGCTTCTGCGGCAGCTGCGTCCGATCCGTTGACCTTGCGTCAGCAGAACATCGCGGTGATCGCCGCTTTCGCTTCGTGCGGCGACATGGAACACCTCGAAACCGCCTTGCACCGGGGGTTGGACGAAGGATTGACCGTCGGCGAGATCAAGGAAGCGCTCGTGCAGTTGTATGCTTATTGCGGTTTTCCCCGCAGCTTGAACGCCCTCGGCGTTTTCCAGACGGTCGTCCAGGAGCGCGTCGCCCGTGGCATTGCCGACGATCCGGGTTGCGGGCCTGCGCCGATGCCTGCCGATTTTTCGGCGCCCGATGCCGGCCGCCGGGTTCAGACCGAGCTGGTCGGACATCCGGTCGAGGGCGGAGTGTTCGACTTCGCACCGATCATCAACCAATAACTGCAATCCCACCTTTCGGCGCTATTTTAGCCCGCGCCAACCTCG
>JAIECN010000117.1 GCA_029068505.1 Alistipes sp. | reverse complement strand
TTTCCATAGTGCGTCTTCGGATCGTTTTTTCGGTGCGGGTTCCGGCTTTCGGTGCGGCCGCGGCAAAGTTGCGGTCGATTCCCTAACAAATATAGAAAAAAATGGTTATCTTTGGTGCGGTTCCTTATAAATATCCTACGATGAAGTCGCAAAAATATCTTTTGCAGGAGGTCGTCGCGCCGCAAACGGAGCGCGAATGGCTCGATTTTCCGAAAAAACTCTACAAGGGCAACCCCAACTGGGTCTGCCCCCTCGATGACGACGTGCGCGAGGTCTTCGATCCTGCGCGCAACGAGCTTTTCGCCGGCGGCGAGGCCGTCCGCTGGGTGGCGCGCGATGCTTCGGGCGAGGTCGTGGGACGCATCGCCGCGTTCTACAACCGCGAGAAGGCCGCGTTGGAGGAGCAGCCCACGGGCGGCTGCGGATTCTTCGAGTCGGTCGACTGCCAGGAGGTGGCCGACATGTTGTTCGATGCGGCCCGCATGTGGCTCGCCAGCCGCGGCATGGAGGCGATGGACGGCCCGATCAACTTCGGGCAGCGGCGCGATTGGTGGGGGCTGCTGGTCGAGGGCTACGAGTTCCAGCCGCTCTACAAGAATCCCTACAACGCCCCTTATTATAAGGAGTTGTTCGAGAATTACGGCTTCAAGAACTACTTCAACCAGCACAGCTTCATCTGGCGCAAGGACGCTTCGGAGGCCAACAAGCAGATTTTCGCCCGCGCCGAGCATCTCTACGCGACGCCCGGCTACCACGTCGAGAATATCGACATGCACAACCTGGAGGAGGCTGCCGAGAGTTTCCGCGTGGTCTACAACAGGGCCTGGGCGCTCTTCTCGGGCGTCAAGCCCATGACGCAGAGCGAGGCGCTCGCCATGATGCGCGCCATCAAGCCCGTGATCGATCCCGACATCGTGTTCTTCGCCTACTACAACGAGGAGCCGATCGGCTTCTTCGTCACGGTGCCCGACCTCAACCGCCTGATCGGCAAGTTCCGCGGCAAGTTCGGGCTGTGGCAGAAGCTGCGGCTGATGTGGGACCTGAAGGTCCGCAAGTCGTGCGACCGCATCTTCGGCATCATCTTCGGCATCGCGCCCGAGTTTCACGGCAAGGGGGTCGAGTCGGCGATCATGGTCGAATACTGGAAGTACATGGAGCGCAAGGACATCCCCTACAAGACGCTGGAGTTGGCTTGGATCGGCGACTTCAATCCCGTGATGAACCGCATGATCGAGACCTATGTCTGCGCTTCGCGCCATAAGATACACACCACCTATCGCTATCTTTTCGACCGCGAGAAGGAATTCCACCGTTGTCCGCGTCTGGGCATGAAAAAGCGTCAAGAATAGCTTCGAACCTGCTACCGTAAAACTTCTTCTATGAAAACTACCGCTTTCACCAAGTACCACATCGCCGCTGGGGCCAAGATGGCCGAGTTCGCGGGGTACAACATGCCCATCGAGTTCTCGGGCATCAACGACGAGCACATGACCGTGCGCCAGGGCGCCGGGGTCTTCGACGTCAGCCACATGGGCGAAATCTGGGTCAAGGGGCCTAAGGCGCTCGCCCTTTTGCAGCGCATCACTTCCAACGACGTGTCGAAGCTCTACGACGGCAAGGTGCAGTATTCGTGCATGCCCAACGGCCGAGGCGGCATCGTCGACGACATTCTGGTCTATCGCATCGATGCCGAGACCTATCTGCTGGTGGTCAATGCCGCCAATGTCGAAAAGGACTGGCAGCACATCTGCGCCGAGGGGGCCAAGATGGGTCTGCAGGCCGGCCACGGCAAGGAACTCTACAATGCCTCGGACGAAATCTGCCAGCTGGCCGTCCAGGGGCCGCTGGCGATGAAGATCGTGCAGAAGATGTGCGACGAGCCGGTGGAGGAGATGGAATACTACACGTTCCGCAAGATGCGGGTCGCCGGGTGCGACGCCATTCTTTCGATCACGGGCTACACCGGGTCGGGCGGTTGCGAAATCTATGTGGCCAACGAGGACGGCGACAAGCTGTGGGCCGCGCTTTGGGAGGCCGGCGCCGAATACGGGCTGAAAAACATCGGTCTGGGCGCGCGCGACACCCTGCGTCTGGAAAAGGGCTTCTGTCTCTATGGCAACGACATCGACGACACGACCTCGCCCATCGAGGCCGGTCTGGGCTGGATCACCAAGTTCGCCGACGGCAAGGAGTTCATCGACCGCCCGCTGATGGAGAAGCAGAAGGCCGATGGCGTGACGCGCAAGCTGGTCGGCTTCAAGATGATCGACCGCGGCATACCGCGTCATGGCTACGTTTTGGCGGCACCCGGCGGCGCGCCGGTCGGCCACGTGACGTCGGGCACCATGTCGCCGTGTCTGAAGGTCGGGTTCGGCATGGGCTATGTCGCAGCGGAGTTCGCCAAACCCGGCACCGAAATCGCTGTGGTCATTCGCGATCGGTTGCTCAAGGCCGAAGTGGTAAAGATACCGTTCGTATAGGAGTTGCAGGCCGAATTTTGAAATCCGCGCCGACAGCCGGTAGGGTCGGGTTCGTTTCTGCAAAAACGGTCGGGTGGATTTTTCGGCATAATAATCGCGGTAGGGCTGGACATATGATTGTTCAGCTATGAAAACGCATTATCTTGGTTTGGAGCTGGCGTCGCCCGTTGTCGTCGCCAGCTCGCCTTATACCGCCACCCGGGAAAATATCGAAAAGTGCGCGGCACAGGGGGCCGGTGCCGTTGTGTTGAAGTCCATTTTCGAGGAGCAGGTCTTGCATCAGGCCGCGGCGTTCGATTATCGGCCGCAGGGGATGGGCGACTCGGGCGAGTACCTCGAACGTTACCTTGGCGACGCTTACAAACTCGATTTTTTGCGGTTGATCGGCGATGCGCGCAAGACCGGACTGCCCGTCATCGCCAGTGTCAATTGCGTCTCGGCCGGCGACGGCTGGATCGATTATGCCGTGGCTATGGCCGATGCAGGGGCTTCGGCTTTGGAGTTGAACATCTTTTTTCAGCCGACCGATCCGTGCCGTTCGGCACAGCAGATCGAGTGCGATTATGCGGCCGTCGTGCAGCGGGTGGCCGGAGCGGTCAAGATTCCGGTTTCGGTCAAATTGCCCATGCGGCTGACCAATGTCCTGGCCGTAGCCGATGCGTTGCGCCGGTGCGGTGCCCGGGGCGTCGTGCTGTTCAACCGTTTCTTCGAACCCGACATCGACATCGAGCGCATGGAGTTCGTCGCCGGCGATCCGTTCAGTCGGGCGTCGGAGTTGCGCAACGTGTTGCGCAGTGCGGCGCTTTGTAATGCCGCCTTGCCGGAGTTGGATTTAGCTGTTTCGACGGGCGTGCACGACGGTGCCGCCGCCGTCAAGGCCTTGTTGTGCGGTGCCCGGGCGGTGCAGGTGTGCTCGGCGATCCATATAAACGGTTATGGCGCGATCGCGGAGATCGGCCGTTTCGTCGACGAGTGGGCCGAGCGACACGGGTTCGCGTCGCTCGACGATTTCCGAGGAACGATGAACTACGGCAACCCTGGCAATGCGCTTTTCCAGCGGGTGCAGTATATGAAATATTTCCCGCTCAAGGCCGATTAAAACGTTATCAAGGTTTATTAAAACGTTTTAACAACCGGTTTCCTGCGTGTAGATTTCATCGAAGCGGCGGCGGAGCGTTTCGCGGTCGCGGATCACGGCGCGCAGTTCTTCGAGACGCCGGGCATTGTCCGAGAAAGGAATCCAGAGCTGCAAGTAGCCCCGGTCGGCATATTTCCGTTCCAGATGTTCGCAGCAGCGAGCATACTGCCCCTCGCGGTCGAGGGCAGGGCTGTGGGCGAGTCCGTATTGGACCGTGCGGCGCAGCACCGTGTCGACATCGATGCAGCGGTCCGCTTCGGCGACGATGCGTCCGTAGATCGTGCGGGGTGCGTGGTCGGACGAGGCGCGGTGGTCTTCGACGGCATCGCGCATGATGGCGATCTGTTCGTCGGAGAACCATTTGCGCAGCACAGGATCGGCCGCCAGGATTTCGCCTGAGCGGATGTGGTGCCGCTCGCGGCCGTCGGCCAGTCCGGTGTCGTGGTAGGCGGCTACGGTATAGACCATATCGGGGTCGACGTCGTAGTGGGCCGCCAGCTCCTGGCTGCGGGCGATGACTGTGCGGGCATGGTCTCCCCGGTGCGCGGCGTCGAACGCCTCGTAGCGGGGCAGGATTTCGGTTTCGATATAGTTTTGCAGTTCGGGATTCATGGGGTGGAAGTACGAAAGGCGGCTCGGGTTGCAGGGCGGTCGATCCGCTGCTCCCGCGGCCCGGAAACGACAAGTCCGCTTCAAGAAGCGGACTTGTCGATCAATGGCGTCGGACGGGCGAACCGGCATGTATGATATGCCCACGCAACCCTACACGCCGTTCGCTCTGGGCGATCGTTCGCCGGGGGCCGACTATTTTGCGTACGATACGGCCCGGGTCTCGCGGATCACGGTGATCTTCACCTGGCCCGGATAGGTCATTTCGTCCTGGATCTTCTTGGCGATATCGTGCGAGAGGCTCTCCGACTCCTGGTCGGTCAGCTTGTCGGCGCCTACGATCACGCGCAACTCGCGGCCTGCCTGGATGGCGTAGGTCTTCACCACGCCCGGGTACGACAAGGCGATGTCCTCCATCTCTTTGAGCCGCTTGATGTAGCTCTCGACCACTTCGCGGCGTGCGCCGGGGCGTGCACCCGATATGGCGTCGCACACCTGGATGATCGGCGCGATGAGCGAGGTCATCTCCGTTTCGTCGTGGTGGGCGCCGATGGCGTTGCAGACCTCGGGTTTCTCCTTGTATTTCTCGGCCAGCTTCATGCCGATGATGGCATGCGGCAGTTCCGGTTCGTCGTCGGGCACCTTGCCGATGTCGTGGAGCAAACCGGCGCGGCGCGCGATCTTGGGGTTCAGCCCCAGTTCGGAGGCCATGATGCCGGCCAGGTTGGCCGTTTCGCGGGCGTGCTGCAAGAGGTTCTGTCCGTAGGACGAGCGGTATTTCATCTTGCCGATCATGCGGATCAACTCGGGATGCAGGCCGTGGATGCCCAGGTCGATGGTCGTGCGCTTGCCCACCTCGACGATCTCCTCCTCGATCTGTTTGCGGACTTTGGCTACGACCTCTTCGATGCGTGCCGGGTGGATGCGGCCGTCGGTGACGAGCTGGTGCAGCGACAGACGCGCGATTTCGCGGCGCACGGGATCGAAGCCGCTGAGGATGATCGCCTCGGGCGTGTCGTCGACGATGATCTCGATGCCGGTGGCGGCCTCCAGAGCGCGGATGTTGCGGCCCTCGCGGCCGATGATGCGGCCCTTGACCTCGTCGCTCTCGATGTTGAAGACTGTCACGGCGTTTTCGATGGCCGTCTCGGTCGCGACGCGCTGGATCGACGCCACGATGATGCGCTTGGCCTCTTTCGAGGCGGTCATCTTGGCTTCTTCGATGGTCTCGTTGATGTAGGCGGCCGCCTCGGTCTTGGCCTCGGCCTTCATGTTCTCGATGAGGATGTTCTTGGCGTCTTCGGTGCTCATGCCCGAAATCTGCTCCAGGCGCACGTTCTGCTCGCGCTTCATCTGGTCGATCTCCTCCTTCTTGTGCTCCAGAATCTGCAATTGGTTCTGCATCTGCTCCTTGAGCCGGTCGTTCTCGCGGATCTTGTTGTCCAGGTCGCGCTGCTGGTTCTGGAGGTTCTGTTCGATCTGCCGGGCGCGCTGTTCGCTCTGGGCGATCTTCTGGTTGCGTTCGTTGACTTGACGGTCATGCTCGCTCTTGAGCTGCATGAACTTCTCCTTTGCCTGGAGAATCTTCTCCTTCTTGAGCATCTCGCCTTCGGCCTCGGCTTCCCGGAGGGCCGTTTCGCGCCGTTTGCGGATCGACGTGCGGACGACCAGGTTGGTCACTGCGGCGTAGATCCCGACGGCTGCCACGGCGGAGATGCAGGCTGCCAGAATGATGGTATTCATTGGTCTTTACGTGTTTTTTGTGTTAGGGTTTCTGTTATGATTGTTGTCCACTTTTGTCATAAAAAAACCGCATAGTTTCCTTTAGTTTGTTTGACGAATCTGCAAGATAAGTCATGTGTGGAGGCTCCGGCCATCGCAACCTTCCAACGGCACGCCGCAGCGTGCACCCCTCGCGGGGTCAAGGCCTGGTTTTGAAGCGCCCCGAGTTGCTCCAATGTAAGAAGTGTTCAGTTTCGCAAAACTCCAAGGAACCTATGCGGGTAGATTCTTCGTATGTAAAAGAACGTCTGCAAAAAATGTCACCCCTCCAGCGTGTTGAGGTAGGCGTCGAGTTCTTCGTCGAGCCGCTCCAGCCGCCCCATGTCGTCGTCGTCCGGTTCGCGGCTCAAGCGTGCGGCCACGTTGGTTATGGCGAACTTGAGCGCTGTCATCGAGAGATAGTCCTGTTCGTTCCAGTTGTGGAGGTTCTGCCGCTTGATGAGCGCAAGGTAGGCGTTCACCTCGCGTTCGGCCAGACGGTAGGCCTCTTCCTTTTCGCTCTCGATGGAGAACGGGTAGCTTCTGCCTGCTATTTTCAGCGTTATCGCCTGCTTGGCCATCTTCGGTTCGTCTCTCGTTTCGGTCGCTTCTCCGCCCCCCCCCGGACATCATGCGTCTTCCGGGCCGTCCGCCGCCTCGTCCGCCTGCTGCGTCTCCGGCTCCGGACGTTCGAGCAAGGCCAGACACTTGTCCACCTCCCGCATCAGTCGGTTGACGCGTGCCCGCGCTTTGTCGCGGTCGCTGCTTTCGCCCGCCAGTCCTCCGGCCAGCTGCATGCGCGCCACCTGGGCGTCGAGTTCGCGGATGCGTCTTTCGAGCGTCCGGTTTTCGTCGCGCAGCGCGTCGCGCTGGGCCGTCAGTTCCGTGCAAAACTTCTTCAGACGGCGGTGTTCTTCGATGAGCTGCCGGGTCCGGGTCTCGATATTTTCGATCACGGTTTTGTCGGTCATGACGGGCGTCGGAATTGCGTTTCCCTCTCAAAGGTACGAAAAAGAACGGGAATACGCAAATTTTATTTTGCGACGACCTCGCCGTAGAGGTCGTAGTCGGCAGCCGAGGTCATCCGCACCGGGTAGAAACGGCCGCTTTGCAGCCGTCGCCCGGCTGCCGGAATCAACACTTCCTGATCGACTTCGGGCGAGTCGTATTGGGTGCGGCCCACGTAGAAGTCGCCCTGGCGCGAGTCGATGATCGTCCGCTCGGTGCGGCCCACGCGGCGGCGGTTGTTCTCCAGCGAAATTTCGCGCTGGAGGGCCATGATCCGCTCGACCCGTTCGTGCTTGACCGCTTCGGGGATATCGTCGCGGAGCCGGAGGGCCGAATGGGTGCCCTCCTCCTCGGAGTAGGCGAAGACGCCCAGCCGCTCGAAGCGCACCCGGCGGACGAACTCCTCCAACTCGGCGAAGTCGGCGTCGCTTTCGCCCGGATAGCCGACCAGCAGGGTCGTGCGCAGCGCCAGATCGGGGATCGCGTGCCGCAATTTGCCGATCAGCTCCATGGCTTCGGCCTTGGTGTGGCGGCGCAGCATGGCCGTCAACTGGTTGTCGGCGATGTGCTGGAACGGGATGTCGAGGTACTTGCAGATCTTGGGTTCGGAAGCCATCGTTTCGATCACCTCGTCGGGGAAGCCGGCCGGGTAGGCATAGTGGAGCCGGATCCACTCGATGCCGTCGATGCGGCAGAGACGGCGCAGCAACTCGGCCAACATGCGTTTGCCGTAGAGGTCGATGCCGTAGTAGGTGGTGTCCTGGGCGATGACGATCAGTTCGCGGACGCCGCGCGCGGCCAGCTTGCGGGTCTCCTCTTCCAGCTCCTCCATGGGCACCGAGACGTGCGGCCCGCGGATGAGCGGAATGGCGCAGTAGCCGCACATCCAGTTGCAGCCCTCCGAAATCTTCAGGTAGGCGTAGTGGCGCGGCGTCGTGAGGTGCCGTTCGGTGGCGAGGGCCGCATTGTCGGCAGCGCCCAGCGTGCGGACGATGCCGTCCCAGGTGCGGGCACCGAAGCAGTCGTCGATTTCGGGAATTTCGGCCCGCAGTTCGTCGGCGTAGCGTTCGGAGAGGCAGCCGATGACGAAGAGCCGCTCGATGCGCCCCGCCTTTTTTGCTTCGGCGGCCCGGAGGATCATATCGATCGACTCCTGCTTGGCATCGCCGATGAATCCGCAGGTGTTGATGACCACGATCTTGGCGTCGGTGCGGTCGCTGTCGAAGACGACTTCGTAGCCTGCGGCCGCCAGCCGGGCCATGAGGTGCTCGCTGTCGACCGTATTCTTGGAGCACCCGAGAGTGATGACGTTGATCTTCTTCATGCTGCGGGTCAGTTTTCCTCCTTGCCGAACAGGGCGTCGACGAATTCCTGGCGGTCGAACATCTTCAGCTGGTCGATGCCCTCGCCGATGCCGATGTAGCGCACCGGCACGCGGAAGCGGTCGCTGATGCCGATCACCACGCCGCCCTTGGCCGTGCCGTCGAGCTTGGTGATGGTCAGCGAGGTGACCTGCGTGGCCTGGGTGAACTGCTTGGCCTGCTCGAAAGCGTTCTGCCCGGTCGAGCCGTCGAGCACGAGCATGACCTCGTGCGGCGCATCGGGGATCACCTTGGCCATGACGTTGCGGATTTTGGTCAACTCGTTCATCAACCCCACCTTGTTGTGCAGGCGCCCGGCCGTGTCGATGAGCACCACGTCGGCGCCGTTGGCCTTGGCCGAAGTGAGCGTGTCGAAAGCCACCGAGGCGGGGTCGGAACCCATCTCCTGGCGGATCATCGTGGCGCCGGCGCGGTCGGCCCACACCTTGAGCTGGTCGATGGCGGCGGCGCGGAACGTGTCGGCGGCGCCGATCCACACCTTGTGTCCGGCTTTAGTGAGCTGGGCGGCGAGTTTGCCGATGGTCGTGGTCTTGCCGGCGCCGTTGACCCCCACGACCATCACCACATACGGTTCGCCGGGGCGGGCGTCGAGTCCGAAGTGTCCGGCCGAGCCGTGGGCCTCCTCCAGCAGCGCGGCGATCTCCTCGCGCAGGATGGTCTGCAACTCCGAGGCGTTCATGTATTTGTCGCGGGCCACGCGCTCTTCGATGCGGCGGATGATCTTGACGGTGGTCTCCACGCCGACGTCGGAGGTGATGAGCACCTCTTCGAGGTCGTCGAGCAGGTCGGCGTCGACGGTCGAGCGGCCGGCCACGGCGCGCGTCAGTTTCGAAAAAAGTCCTGCTTTGGTCTTCTCCAGACCGGCGCTGAGTTCCTTCTGCTCGTGTTGTGCGACCTCGGGTTGTGCGGGAGCCGGAGTGTCGGATTTCTTTTTGAAAATATCGAAAAAAGCCATAATCTTTTGGAATAGTCCCCTGAGGGGTATCTGTTTTGCAAAGATAGAAAGATAATAAGAAAGTCTGAAAAAAAACGTTATCTTTGTAAAATATGCTCCGGCGGCGCACGATGACTTCATGCGATGTTGCCGGCCCGATGATTCATAATGTCATGATGAAGAAAAGAGTGTTATTGGTATTGGCTTGCGTGTGCGGAGCCGTTTCCGCATCGGCGCAGGATTTGATCGTCAAGCGCGATTCGTCGCGCATCGAAGCCCGGGTAACGGAGGTCTCGCCCTCGGAAGTGCGCTACAAACGCTTCTCCAATCCCGAGGGGCCGACCTATGTACTGCCCACGGCCGACATTCATGCGATCCGCTATGCTAACGGCGAGGAAGAAATTTACGAACTGCCGGCGCCGAAACGAGCGGACGCGGAGTCGGGGACGACTTCGGGGACGACATCCGGAGCGGACTTGGGGGCGATTTTGGGTTCGATTTCCGGCTCGGCGGCATCCCCGGCGCCGCGGCAGTATGAAGTGGGCGACTACTACGAGCGCGGCGACGTGCGGGGCGTGGTGTTCCAAGTCGAGGAGGACGGATGGCACGGAACGATAATCTCGCTCGACGAAATCATGCTTCCGTGGTGCGTTTTCCGCAAGGCGGATGCTTTTGCGACGGGGGCCGACGACCTGAAAGATGGCATGGCGAATATGCAGACTTTGGAACGCTACATTGCTGCGCATGGGCTGTCGTGGGCCGACTTCCCGGCTTTCGAATGGTGCCGCGGGCAGGGCGAGGGGTGGTATCTGCCTTCGATCGACGAAATGCTGGTAGCGGGCCATTGCTTCAATGGCGGTTCGCGCGTGCATTACAACCGAAAGGCGCGCAACCGGTTCAACGACACGCTGAAAGAGCATGGCGGCAAGCGCCTGGATCGTATAGCCTACTATTTTACTTCGACCGAAACGGATGCCCGGCAGGCCTATGCCACCCACATGGATATGGAGCCGCCCTATTCGCTCGAAATCCCGAAGCACAACCGGTTTCTGGTGCGGGCGGTGCACAAATTCTGAAATGGGGCTGCAAGGCCGCAGCTTGCGGAACGATAAAAAATACAAAGGGCATCCCGCGGGATGCCCTTTGTATTTAAGAGTGTTCGGCTCTTAAAATACTACTTCTTCTCTTCAGCGAAGAATTCTTTTACCTGGTCGTTGGGGACGATGCCTTCCTTGAACATATAGGCGCCGGTCTTCTCCGACTTGACCATCTTGATGCACTTGGTGAAGTTCTTGCCCGTGCCGGTTTTCAGTGTTGCGACTACTTTCTTTGCCATGGTGTTCTAAAACTATTTGATTTCACGGTGAACAGTGACGCGCTTGAGGAACGGGTTGTACTTGCGGCGCTCCAGACGGTCGGGGGTGTTCTTCTTGTTCTTGGTGGTGATGTAGCGGGACATGCCTGCCACACCGCTTTCTTTCTGCTCGGTGCATTCGAGGATGACCTGCACGCGATTGCCTTTCTTAGCCATTGTGACGAGTGATTTTTAGTAAACGTTTTTGGGGGCTGCGGCTTCGCGGAGAGCTACCTCCAAGCCTTTCTTGTTGATGGTTTTCATGCCGGCGGCCGTCACCTTGAGCGTGATCCAGCGACCCTCCTGCTCCGACCAGAAGCGCTTGGTTTTCAGATTGGGACTGAATTTGCGCTTGGTCTTGTGGTGCGAGTGGGAGACGTTGTTGCCCACGATCGCCACCTTGCCTGTGATTTCGCAAACTTTCATTGGTTGTTTGATTTTTTGGTTAAATCCGCATAAAACGGGTTGCAAATATACGCTATTTTTTGAGAAATAGCAAAGGATCGACGAAAAACCATCTTTCGTGGCGTCTGCCGGCTTCGGACGAGGGGCCGAACGGGTAGAGCGCCGGGGGTGGATCGCCGGGGTGGTCGTGGAGAGTGGTCGCCAGGGTTGACACCGGGCTGCGGGGCGTTGCTGGGCCACGAGGGCTGATGCCGGGCTGCGGGGTGTTGCCGGGGCGCGCTGCGTTATTCTGCGGCCAGCTGTTCGCGCAGCAGGGCGATGGCATACGACGACGCCCGGTCGATGATCTGACCGCGGTCGGTGCCGCACTGCTTCTGCACGGCGACCGTGCCGCGGGGCGTCGCCACGGCGATCCAGACCGTACCCACGGGTTTTGCGTCCGAACCTCCCGTCGGCCCGGCGATGCCGGTCGTCGCCACGGCGAAGTCCGCTCCGGCGATGCGGCGCGCTCCCTCGGCCATCTGGCGGGCGACCTGCTCGCTGACGGCTCCGTGGCGTTCGAGAGCCGCCGGGTCGACGCCCAATACGCCGATTTTAGCTTCGTTGCTGTAGCTTACCACGCCGCACAAAAAGTAGGCCGAGGCGCCGGGCATGGCCGTGAAGCGGGCTGCGATGGTGCCGCCCGTGCAACTTTCGGCCGTGGCGAGGGTCTGGCGCCGCTCGATCAAGCGGTTGTGGATCAGTTCCTGGACGGTGGCCGTTTCGAAGCCGACGACATGTTCGGGGATCAGCGTGCGGAGCACCGCGAACTGCTGTTCGATCTCCTGCGAGACGCGCTCGCCCTCGACTTCGTAGGCCGAGAGGCGGAGCCGCACGGAACCGGGATTGGGCAGGTAGGCCAGCTTCAGATAGGGCGGCAGGGCGTTCTCCCAGGCTTCGATGCGCTCGGCGAGCATCGACTCGGCGAGTCCCGACGTGATGAGCGTGCGGTGGACGATGCTTTTGAGCGCGAAGCGGGCCTTGAGGCGCGGCATCACTTCGTCCTGCATGAGGTGCTCCATTTCGAACGGCACGCCGGGCAGCGACACCACGATGCGTCCCTGGCGCTCGAACCACATGCCGGGCGCTGTGCCGTGGGCGTTGAAAAGCACGGTGCAGCACTCCGGCACGAGGGCCTGCGAGCGGTTCAGCTCGTTGAAGGCGATGCCGCGTTCGGCGAGCATCCGTTCGACATGGGCGGCGACGGTCGGGTCGTTGACCAGGCGGCTGCCGAAGGTCTCGGCGAGCGTCTTCTTGGTAATGTCGTCCTTGGTGGGGCCTAATCCGCCCGTGATGATGACGACCTGCGAGGCGGCGAGCGCCCGGTCGAGCGTATCGACGATCTGCGTGCGGTCGTCGCCGATCGAGGCTTTTTCGTGTACGACGATGCCTGCGGCGTTGAGATGCCGGGCGATGGAGACCGAGTTGGTGTCGACGATCTGGCCGATGAGAATTTCGTCGCCGATCGTGATGATGGTGGCTTTCATGCGAAGCAAGTTAGAGGTCGGAATGCTCGGGTTGCCGGGCATCTGCGGGAGTTTGCGCGGTGGAGAGCGGGGATTCGTCGGCAGGGGCGCCTGCGTCGGTACCCGTTTCGGCGGCTTGCGCCGCTTCGGCATCGGCGATCAAGGCCCGGCAGATGTTGCCGGCCAGGTCGGGGCCTTCGTAGATGAATCCCGTATAGAGCTGCACCAGGTCGGCGCCGGCTGCGAGCATGGCGCGCACGTCGTCGGCGTTCATCAGGCCGCCCACGCCGATGATGGGGTAGGTGCCGCCCGAGCGCGAGTGGATGCGGCGGACGATCTCGATGGCCCGGCGGGTCAGCGGCTCGCCGCTGAGGTTGCCCATGCCGATTTTGGCTACGGCCCTGGCATCGGTGTGCAGCCGGTCGCGGCTGCGGGTGCCGGTCACGGCCACGATGCCGTCGAGCGGCGTTTCGATGAGGATGTCGGTTACCGTGTCGATCGTCGCGTCGTCCATGTCGGGCGAGATCTTCAGCATGATGGGCCGGTAGTGGTTCTGCCCGCGGCGGAAGTCGAAAAGCGGGTCGAGAATTTGCAGCACCTGCCCGCGGATGTCGTGATCCTCTTCGTTGCAGATGTTGCCGCAGCCGATGTTCACGGTGAAGTAGTCGGCATATTGGTAGAGGTTGCGGAAGAGCTTCAGGTAGTCTTCGGTCGCGTTTTCGGGCGGCGTGGAGGTGTTGCGGCCGATGTTGCAGCCCACGATCACGCCCGGGTGGGGACGGCGCAGGTAGCGGATGGCCGTTTGCAGGCCGCGGTTGGCCAGGCCCGTGCGGTGGATGATCGCCCGGTCTTTGGGCAGCCGGAAGACGCGGGGCCGCGGATTTCCCGGCTGGGGCCGCGGCGTGAGGGTGCCGATCTCGACGAATCCGAAGCCCAGGGCCGTCCATTCGCGGAGCGCCTCGCCGCAGCGGTCGAAGCCGGCGGCCAGACCCACCGGGTTGTTGAAGCGCAGGCCGAAGACTTCGCGTTCGAGCGACGGATGTTTCACGGCGTAGCATTTGCCCAGCAGCCACCGGCCTCCCGGGAGCAGGCCGATGAAACGCAGCAGCCACATCACCATGCGGTGCGCTCGCTCGATGGTGAGCGCGAACAGAATAGGTCTGATGATTCGACGATACATAGCTCGGTTTTACGATCGACGGGCGCAAAAGTACGAAAAAACTATTTAAAAGTATTCGCACCGATAGGCATATTCATCGCGCATGCGTTCGAAATCCTCCGGGCGCGCTTTCAGCGCGCGGCTCTGCGCTTCGATGTCGAATGCCCGGCCGATGGTGGTGCAAAGTTCCGGCCACGTTATCGGGCGCGGGGCCGAGGGTGCGGCGGCGGGGGGATACCATCCGTCCAAAGGCAGCGCCAGCGTCCGGGCTACGGCTGCGACGGCCATGGCTGCGGCCGTGGCTTTGCCCTGCTCGGAGTAGCCGGCGATATGGGGGGTGGCCAGGGTCGCATGGGCCAGCAGCGCCGGGTCGATCTGCGGCTCGTGCTCCCACACGTCGAGCGCGCAGGTTCGACCGCTCGCCAGCAAGGCTTGTCCGTCGACCACTCCGCCGCGCGACGAATTGATGATCGCGGCGCCGGGCTTCATGATGCGGAAGAGCGCTGCGTCGGCCATGCGGCGCGTCGTGGCGTCGAGCGGCACATGAAACGTCAGCAGGTCGGCTTCGCGGGCGACCGTCGGCAGCGGCAGGAAGCCGCAGTGCTCACGCGCTTCGCGCGGAGGGTCGCAGCAGACGACGCGGAAGCCCCACAGCTCGGCATATTGCTTGACGAGCGAGCCGACATGCCCTACGCCGACGATGCCCAGCGTCTTTTCGTCGGGCCGCCAGCCGTCGCGGCGGGCGAGGCAGACCAGCACGGCGGCCACCCATTGCAGCACGCCCCGGGCATTGCAGCCGGCGGCCGTCGCGACCCGGATGCCGTGCGCCGCGCACCAAGCCGTGTCGATGTGGTCGAATCCGATGGTCGCCGTGGCTACCAGCCGCACGCGCGAGCCGGCCAGCAGCCTGGCGTCGCAGCGGGTGCGGGTGCGGACGATGAGGACGTCGGCATCGCGCACATCGTCGGGCGCGATGCGCGAACCGGGGATGCGGCGCACGTCGGCCCACGGTTCGAGAACGCCCTCCAGAAAGGGGACGGCGCTGTCGGCGACGATCGTGGGACGGGCAGGTGTCGGGGATGCGGTGTTTTCCATGGTGCGGGTGCGTAGACCGGGGCCGCTTGGGTTGGGCGGCGATCTTTATCTTGGGCAAAGATAGGAAAAAACAAAAAATGTGTATCTTTGTTGTCTCTATTACTTTGTTCCTATGGCAGATTCGCATGCTTTCGATCCCGACGGCGTCGGCGTGGACACCGGAACCTATTTCGGGCTTCCTTTCGAACCGGAGGAGGCTGCTTTGGTGTTGATTTCGGCCCCGTGGGACGTGACGGTTTCCTATGGCGCGGGCACGGCCTACGGCCCCGATGCGGTCATCGAGGCGTCGACGCAGCTGGATTTCTACGATCCGCTTTCGCCCGATGCCTGGCGGCGCGGTATTGCCACGGCCGATGTCGACTATTCGTTGCAGGAGGAGTCGCAGCGGCTGCGCAGCGATGCCGTGAAGGTAATCGACCACCTCGAACGGGGCGGTTCGGCCGACGACGACAGCGTGACCCGGAAGATCCGCCGGGTAAACGAAGGATGCGCCGCCATGAACGCCAACATCGAAGCGCAGGCGCGCCACTGGCTGGCCCAGGGCAAGATCGTGGGGCTGGTGGGCGGCGACCATTCGACCTCCTACGGACTGATCCGCGCATTGGGCGAACGTTATGAGCGTTTCGGAATCCTGCATATCGATGCCCACTGCGACCTGCGCGAAGCCTACGAGGGGTTCGAGTTCTCGCACGCTTCGATCATGTTCAATGTGCTGCGTGACGTGCCGCAGGCGGCGAAGATCGCCCAGGTGGCCGTGCGCGACTTCAGCCAAGGCGAACTCCGCACGGCGCAGGCCTCGGGGCGGGTGGAGCTGTTCGACGACCTGTCGCTCGCCGCGGCGGAATTCCGGGGCGAGACGTGGGATGCGCAGTGCCGCCGCATCGTCGAGAGCCTGCCGCAGGAGATCTATGTGAGCTTCGACATCGACGGACTCTCCGTCGAGCATTGCCCCCACACCGGTACTCCGGTGCCGGGAGGGTTGAGCTTCAACAAGGCGATGTGGCTGGTCGACACGGCGGTGCGTTCGGGCCGCCGGATCATCGGGTTCGATGTGGTGGAGACCGTGGCTGCCCGCGAGGAGCGGATCGACGCCATCACGGGTGCCCGCGTGCTGTGGAAACTCTGCGGCATGGCTCTGAAATCGGAAGAAAAAAAGTAGAATATCTAAAATTATAATTGTATGCGTCTGTTTTCAATGTATCGTTGGGTGCGCAATAGCCACAAACTTTCGCTGCGCAGCCGGGGTTTCATGGAGGCGCCCTGGGCGGGAGGCGTCGTGCTGCTCGCCTGCGTGGCGATCGCCATGCTGCTGGCCAATCTTCTGTTGACCAAGGAGTATTATCACAACTTGCTGGAGACCGATCTTTCGCTGGTCGTGCATTCGCCCAACGGGTTGATCGACTGGGTGTTCCCGCAGGGGATGACCGTCGAGAAGTTCATCAACGACTGCCTGATGGTAATCTTCTTCTTTACTGTCGGGCTGGAAATCAAGCGCGAAGTGGTCAACGGGCAGCTTTCGTCGATGCGCAAGGCGATCTTGCCGGTGGTGGCCGCGGCAGGCGGCATGCTGTGCCCGGCGCTGATCTTCGCCATCTTCAACCATGGCACTCTCGCGGCCAACGGATGGGGCATCCCTACGGCGACCGACATCGCTTTCGCTGTGGGCATCCTCTCGATGCTGGGCGACCGGGTGCCGGTGTCGCTCAAGATTTTCCTCACGGCTCTGGCCATCGCCGACGACCTGGGCGCCATTCTGGTAATCGCTTTCTTCTATGGCGGCGAATTGCAGCTGGGACTGTTGTTGATCGCCTTGTTGGTCATGGCGGGCGTTTATGTCATCTACCGGTTGGGCGAGAAGCGCATGATCTTCTACATGCTGCCGGCCGTCGTCGTGTGGGGCCTTTTCTATTATTCGGGCGTGCATGCGACCCTTTCGGGCGTGGCCATGGCGCTGCTCATACCCATGGAACCGCGTTACAGCAAGGAGTATTTCATTCATAAGATGCGTTGGCTGAAGGATCATCTGCTGGCGGTCGAGGCGTCGGACGAGGAGTTCCCCAACGAGGAACACCGCTTCTATCTGCGCCAGATGACCCGTCTAGGCGCCCGCTCGGCCGGGATGAGCTATCGGCTGGAACATGCTCTGGCTCCCTATGTTACGTTCGTGATTATGCCGATTTTCGCACTGGCCAACGCTGGGGTGGAGATCACGTCGCTCGAATACATCAACATCTTCCATTTCTCGCCCGAGATCGGCTCGGTGGGCATGGGCGTCTTCTTCGGACTTCTGGTGGGCAAACCCCTGGGCATCTTTGTCGCCAGCTGGCTGGCCGTCAAGAGCAAGATGGCCGTCATGCCCGACGGGGCGTCGTGGCGCATGCTGCTGGCCGTGGCCTGCCTGGGCGGTATCGGGTTCACGATGTCGCTGTTCGTCGATTCGCTGGCCTACACCGACCCCGGACTGATCGACCGCGGCAAGATCGCCATTCTGATGGGTTCGACGGCTGCGGCCGTCATGGGCAGCCTGCTGATCGTGCTGTTCTCGAAAAAAGGGTCGCAGAAATGAGACGGTCGATCGCTCTGCTGGCCTGCCTCGGGCTGCTGGCCGCCGCATGCTCGCGGCAGTCGGGCGGCGGCGTGAAACTGAAGGCCGATACCGATTCGGTGGCTTATGTGATCGGCATGAACATCGGCATGAACCTGCTGCGGATGGATTCGACGATCAATGCGGCGGCTGTCTGCGAGGGAATTCGCGATGCGATGAACGGCGCGCCGAAATTTTCGTTGGCCGAAGCCGAGACTTTCTACCTGCGCTACATGAACTACGCTTTGCCGGAGAAAGCCCGGGCCTATGAGGAACGGTTTTTGTCCGACATCGCCAAATCCAACCGTGCGTATGCCCGAACGACGTCGGGCGTTACCTACACCGTGGGCGAGGTGGGCGACCAGGGACGGGTGCCCGCGGCCGACCGCGACACGGTGGCGATCCGCTACGTCATCCGCACGGCCGACGGCAAGGAACTCTATTCGTCCTACGAGCGGGGCGATACGCTGCGCTGTGCGTTGGGCGACCTGCGCCGGGGCGTGCGCGAGAGTCTGAAACTCATCGGCAAGGGCGGGCGCATCGATGCCTGGCTTCCGGCGGCGACGGCCTACGGAGCCGAGGGCGACGCCGAACTGGGCGTGGCTCCCAACGCCACGCTCTTCTATGGGATCTGTCA
>JAIECN010000116.1 GCA_029068505.1 Alistipes sp. | reverse complement strand
CCGGGTCACGCTGACTTTCAAGCAGCGTCTGGAGATCGAGTCCGGAGCTACGGTCGTGCCTTGGGTGCTCGGCGGTACGGGCGAGGGCGTCGTGCAGTAGTTCTGTGTCCGAAACCTTATAATTTCAATTAAATAATTCGAAATCAAAAACTTCAATTCACTTTTAATTTTTTCTACAATGAAACAGTTGTTTTTCTCTTTGCTTGCTGTAGCAGCTATGGCAAGCTGTTCCAAGAGCGAATTGGCTACTCGTCCCGAGGTACTCGGCACGGATGAGATCAAGGCCAAGTTGTTTGCTTTGAGCATCGACGCAGACGCTTCGTCCCGTGCTCCGTTCGAGGGTACGATCGACGCTACGAGCGGCAATTCGTTGACCGCTCAGGTGCTCGCTTCGAAGACTTCGGGCGATTACTCGACGCTTTACAACGATCCCACCTCGGGCATGTCCGACAAGATGATCTTCAGCGACAACGGCACCACGGAGGTCGGTTTCGACACGACGCCGGCTTACTTCCCCGCCGACGGCAGCAAGATCTACCTGATGGGTTTCTATCCCTACACTGGTTGGACGAAGCGTCAGAACGACGATAACAACGATTGCCACACCTTCACCCTCACCGGTAAGGAAGACCTCATGGTCGCTGCCGAGAAGGGCACCGACAAGGCCGAGGCTCAGGCCGGCACGTTCCCCACGCTGGAGTTCAAGCACTTGCTGACCAAGTTGGATATCCATCTGATCGCTGAGGATCAGGCTGCCATCGATGCTTGGGGCGATGTAACGGACATCTACCTGACCAAGGCGCTCAACGCCAATATCAAGGATCGCGTTTGGGTGAAGTATTCCGACGCTACCGTTGACTTCACGGTATTGAACACTCCCACCGATTCGATCACTTGCTACACGATGGACGCTACCTCCGGTCAGGCCGTGGCTACGGACGATGCTTTCTCGAAGCAGACCCTCACGCTGACTACGACTTCCGCTCACTCCGCTTACGTTCTCATCACCCCGGTTATCGCTACCGGTACGAACGATTACACCTTGGGCGTGAAGACGGCCAACCACACCGATCCTTTCTATGTTAAGGTTAATCTGAAGGATATCGCCAATTCGTCCAACGCATTTACGGGCGATACGACTGGCAAGTCGTTCGCTGTGACCTTGACTTTCAAGGCTACGGAGATCGAGGCCAAGGCTACCGTTACCGAATGGGTTGACGGCGGTACGGCTGACGAGGAGATCCAGTAAGACTTTTCCGCTCCGTTCCGGCGGTTCGGCCGGCGGAACGGGTGCGTTTTGGCTGTAAGGGGTTGAATGTCCCCTTACAGTCGCCAAGATCAAGACTTTTTAAATTTTTAGAACAATGAAAACGTTTGTAAAAGGCATGTTCTTCCCGTTGGGAGGCATGTTGTTGGCCGTTGCGTTGTTGGCGGGATGTTCCAAGAAGAAGGACTTCTCCACGTTCAACAGCGGGGATGAAATCCGCATCAGCGCAGGCGCCGCTTCCATCAGCGTGGGTTCTACCAAGTCCGACATCATGCGTCCGACGCGTGCCGGCGACGGTGCGATCCAGGCGGGCCATACGTCCGATTTGGATGTTGCTTTCGCACGTCTCGATGAGGGTGCTGCCGGTGCTTATCCTGCCGATTATTCCGGTGCTTCGGCTTTGAACGCTACTTGGAAAGGGACTTTGGCTTCTACGGATGCCGATACTACGGACATCGTATTCGCCACCAAGCAGTATTACCTCTCCAGCGGCAAGGGCACCAAGTTGGTCGGTTGGTATCCCCGGGGTACTTTCAATTCCGGTGTCGTTACCGTGGCTATCGACGGCGATTCCGATATTTTGTTGACCCAGGAGTTGGAGGGCAACAAGGTCGACGGTTCGCGCTTCGGCCAGACCGGTAAGATTTTCAATTTCGACCACCAGTTGACTTGGCTTAAGTTCGCTGTTTACGCTGCCGATGCCGACGCCAAGGACGTTTGGGGTAACATCACCTCGATCAAGTTGAAGGATCAGGCCGAAAATTGCGAGATCACCTTGCCTGCTACGGTCGTTTTCTCGACTGCGCTCAAGGACATGAATATCGTCGCCAAGAAGTATTCCGACGGTACGGCCGTCGATTATTCCGGCGATGGTCTCGTTGTCGGTGTCGCGGAGGCGAATAAGGTCGAGTGCGGTTACGCTTTGATTCCGCCCGTCAAGCCCGACGGTGCCTTGACGTTGGTGCTCGACACCGCGGTCGGCGGTCAGAAGGAGGTTTCCATCTCCTTGCCCAAGGCCGCTGACGGTACTACGGTTCTTGGATTCGAAGTCGGCAAGGCTTATGAAATCCGCCTCATCTTCACCGTTTCCGAAATCAAGCCTACTGCGACGATTACCGATTGGATCGAGGTTTCCGATCCCGTGGAGATACCGCTTTAATCAAAATAAGCCCGTTGCGGCGGGCACGCAACTTTCGCACGGTCTCCGTCCGTCCAGGATTCTTGTTTCGGCAAGGAGCCTGGACGTACGACGGAGCTGACCGAATCGGGTTGCGGGCCGTCGTTGCGAGGATTTCGAATCACATTATCGATTATTATGAAAAAATTGTTGTTCATCTTGTTGTTGGCCGCTGCGACTGGTTGCCATAAGTCCGAGGAGGGCGCTTCGGTGCTCCAGGGCGATGAGGTGACCGTCGACTTCGCCTTGGCTGGCGTTCGCGCTGTCGTGCAAGCTGCGTCCGAGCCTGGTGCGCGCAGCGACGGGAGTGCTGCCGCGCCGACGACCGGCAAGCCGGTCGCTCTCGCCGAGGGTACCACCGTGCGGATTCTCGCTTTCGCGCGTGCAGCAGCGAATGCCGATATCGCTAACGATAAGTTTATCGCCGAGGCTACCTATGTCGCCGATGCTGCCGGGGAGTTGACTCCTTGCGTCGTCGATGCCGACGGTGCCGTCACCTCCGCTACGGCCAATCCCATGCGGGTGCCTCCTGCCGCTTACAAGTACGATTTCTATGCCATCACGCCCGCCGTGGCCGTGCCCGATCATAGAGTCGTTTCCGTCGCCCATGGCGTCGATTACGCTTGTTCGCTCACTTCCGAGGAGATCACGCCTCGTGTTTCGGGCGCCCAGACCGTCACGTTGAACACTTTGGTGCGTCATTGTACCCAGTTGTTGTTCTCGATCGCACCCGATACGGATACGGATGCTGCCCAGAAGATTACCGAGGTGGCTTTCACTTCCGTCGAACTTAAGTACATTTCGCCCGCTCCGTATGCGGACAATATTTGTTCTGTCTGGAATCCCGATTCCTGGACCATTCCCCTCACTTCCGAGGCTGCCGTGGCTGCTTGCAATTATGTTGTTCCGCAGTCTAAGTTCAGTGCTGTCAATGGTTCCAAGGTTTCTTTCGCCGGTTCCGACGTCGTGCTGCCCAAGAAAAAGGCCGATTTCGTCTTGAAAATGGATTTGGCGTTTAACGGTGCGTCTGCGACTTCGCCGTTGACGGCTCCTATCAAGAATTTGGCTTTGGCTGCTGGTTATCGTTATCATTTCAACGTCAAGTTGCAGGGTGCCAAGTTGGTTCTGACCCTTGTCGTTATTCCTTGGGAAGAGGTTGCTTGGGGCGATGGCGACTACGACGATTCCATCGGCGAGTGGCCGCACGGTTCCGTCACCGTCGGTGAGTGGTGGCTCGACATCACTTGGGAGGAGACCGAACTCGGTGGCTCGTTCATCCCGACCGTCAACCCCGGCGCTTGGGTCGGCAATCCCGATTGGGATACCGATATCGCCGAGTTCCCGGCGCTTTCGGGTGTGCCTTTGACCGGTTACGACGCATGGTCCGACGCCGGTAGTTCCGATAGCGATCTGGGCGATTCGTTCCATGGCACTCCCGCCGATCCCGGGTGGAATTCGAATACGTCGGATTCCGGCGATATGGGCGCCGATGCGTAAGTTCGTGTTCGTGCAGTATTATATATAGGTATAGCCGATTTTATTTGAAAATACATACATCTTTAATTTCTAAACAATTATGAAAATCTTTCAAAAAACATTGCTGATCGCTGCTGCCGCTTTGGCTTTCGCAGCTTGCAGCGAGGATTTTGATGCGGTCGTCGATTCCAACCAGCGCGACGATTTGCAGCCCGTCGGCGAGAAGGTCACTTTGACTTTGGGCTTGTCCGTCGACGACATGGAAGTGGCCCAGGCTTCCCCCGAGGCTTCCTCGCGTGCCGAGGTCGAGGAGTCGTTGTCCGTTTCGATGGACGGTCTCACTCGTGTCGAGGGTGACGAAGAATCCGATCCTACCGTTGCTGCCACCGCAGCTGAAAGCGCCATCAAGAATCTTTGGGTGCTGCAGTTCTCCGGTACGAGTGCCGGTGCTACCTTGCAGGTTTGCAATTATTACGATTCTTCCAAGATTTCGGATAATACCGTCAGCGTAGACCTTTACGATGCCAACGGTGCACCTACGACCACTTACTTCATCGCCAACGTGGGCGCCGATGCGTTCAAAACCTTGTCCGGTACGTTGTCCAAGTTCCAGGATATGTCGTTCGATGTTCCCGAAGGCGGTTTCGGCGGTGCTTACTTGACCAACAATGGTCTGCCCATGATGGCCAAGTACGACCTGACCGCTGCTACCGGCGAGCAGAAGATCAAGTTGGAGCGTATGTGCGCCAAGGTCGTTCTGACCCTGAAGCAGGATGCCGGTTTCACTGATTTTACGGCTGATTCCGACGTGAACCTTTGCAGCACGGCCGAGAAGTTCTTCTACCATGACAATGAAAACAACTTGACGGCTGTGAATGCCAACTTCCGCGAGTTGCTCGTTCCGCGCAGCGTCAATGTATCTAACTTGACTTCGGCCAGCGGCGTTACCGTTACGTTCTATGTTCCCGAGAACTTGCGCGGCGACGGTACTTCGACGACCAAGCAGAGCAAGAACTGGTGGAACGCTCCCGCTCACAGTTCTTATCTCGAGGTTACGGGTACTTACACGAATCCTTCGGCAAGCGCCACGGCTACCAAGATCGCTTATCGCATCTTCCCCGGTGCCGATGACAGCAAGAACTACGACATCAAGCGCAACACCTGCTACAACATTACCGCTACGATCAAGGGTGCCAACGCCAATGGCGACGGCCGCGTGACTTCGGCAGAGAACGTTAATTTGTCCGAGAACGGCACGGCCAACTGCTACATTTCGCGTCGTGCAGGCCAGGTTTACGAGTTCGATGCGTCGGTCAATGGTAACGGTGCAACGACGCCTGCTTTCTCGAAGACGCAGGGTGCGTTGACCCAAAATGCTGAAGGATTCGGTAAAGTTGACTTGGCTCCTGTAAAGGTTGCCCTTTTGTGGGAGACGGGCGAATACGAGCACTGCATCATCAAGAACATTAAGCTCGATGTCGAGAACAAGAAGGTTTATTTCTCGACTTCCGGTATGATCGGCATGCCTGCCAACGAGGGTAATGCTCTGCTTGCCGTTTATGATAAGGATAACAATATTGCGTGGAGCTGGCACATTTGGTCGACCGACTATGACCCGACGACGAGTGCAGTAACTCATGTCGGCGGTTCCAATTCGTACCAATTGATGGATCGCAACCTGGGTGCTTTCGCCAACGAGCCGGACGATCCTGCTTCGTATGGTCTGCTCTACCAGTGGGGCCGTAAGGATCCGTTCGTAGGTTCGGGCACCAACGTTGTCGGCGAGCAGATGAAGGTGCTGGAGACTGTCGATCAGGCACAGGCCGGTACTACTTGGGCTGCGCGTCTTGAGTATGCAGCTAAGAATCCGACTACTTTCATGTGCCAGCGCGATACTAAATGCTACGACTGGCTGGGTATTAACGACTGGTCGACGCAGGCCGATAACCTTTGGGGCAACCCCAACGACCTGGCTACGATCAACAAGACGAGCTACAACACGCATAAGGGTGCGAAGTCGGTATACGACCCGTGTCCGGTAGGTTGGATGGTTCCGCCGCAGGATACGTGGATTCAGTTCATCAAGAACGTGACGTGGACGAATCAGTATGGTTCTACTACCGTTGCTGATTTCAACGTGAACGGCGGCTGGTCTGCTGGTTGGAACTTCTACACCAACTATGCCCAGACGATCCAGGCCTATTATCCTGCCGCGGGCTACCGCTACCGTGAGTCGGGAGCCTTGACGGGTGTCGGCTCGAACGGCTACTATTGGTCTTCCTCGTCTTACGCTGCGGGCAATATCAACGCGGGCAGCCTGAGCTTCCTTTCGGGCAACGTGTACCCGTTGAACGGCAACTGCCGGGCCTACGGTTTTTCCGTGCGC
>JAIECN010000115.1 GCA_029068505.1 Alistipes sp. | reverse complement strand
ACCTCTCGTTCGGCTCGGTTTGGATGGGCATGGGGGGGTCTATGCCCGATCCGGACTTCTTCCAGGACTATTTAGGCATGCGCAACGAAGCGGTCGACTGCTCGGAGATCGAACGCCGCGTGGAACTGGGCATCTATGACAAGGAAGAATTCGCGCGGGCGATGCAGTGGGTGGAAAAATACTGCAAACCCAACGAAGGCGCCGACTGCAACCCGGAACATCTGAAATACAGCCGCGAAAAGAAAGATGAGGTGTGGGAGTACGTAGTGAAGATGACGATGATCTTCCGCGACCTGATGCACGGCAATCCGAAGCTGGCGGAGATGGGCTTCGAAGAAGAAGCGATGGGACACAATGCCATTGCGGGCGGCTTCCAGGGCCAACGCCAATGGACGGATTTCCGTCCGGACGGCGATTTCGCGGAGGCGATCCTCAATTCGTCGTTCGACTGGAACGGCATGAGGGAAGCTGTGACGTTCGCCACGGAAAACGACACGCTCAACGGCGCGTCGATGCTGCTGCTGCATCTGCTGACCAACCGGGCGCAACTCTTTGCCGACGTACGCACGTTCTGGTCGCCCGAAGCGGTGGAACGCGTGACGGGCCGCAAGCTGACGGGCAAGGCTGCGGGGGGCATCATCCACCTGATCAACTCGGGGTCGTGCACGCTCGATGCCACGGGGCGCCAGTCGGACGCGATGGGCAGTCCGGCGATGAAACCCTACTGGGAAATCGCGGAACAGGAAGCCGAAGCATGTCTGCAAGCCACGACATGGTATCCTGCGGGCCGCGAATACATGCGCGGCGGCGGCTTCTCGTCGCACTTCCTGACGCGCGGCGAAATGCCGATGACGATGTGCCGGCTCAACTTGGTGAAAGGCTTAGGCCCCGTGCTTCAGATTGCGGAAGGCTGGGCCGTGAATGTGGACGAGGAGATATTCGACACCATCAACCGCCGCACCGACCGCACGTGGCCGACGACGTGGTTCGCACCCCGTCTGACGGACAATGCTGCGTTCCGCGACGTCTACTCGGTGATGAACAACTGGGGCGCCAACCACGGAGCCATCAGCTACGGGCATGTAGGCGCCGATCTTGTGACGCTGGCCTCGATGCTCCGCATTCCGGTGGCGATGCACAATGTAGCGCCGGAGAAACTATTCCGCCCCTCGGCCTGGGGCGCGTTCGGCTCCGACCCCGAAGGCGCCGACTACCGCGCCTGCCGCAACTACGGGCCGATTTACGGATAAAAGCACAACCTGAAAACCAACCTGACCAAATGAAACGAAGAATACAAAATGCGATGAGCTGCGTCATGCTGGCCCTCCTGCTTCTGGCAGGAAGCGGCCCGCTGGCGGCGCAGCCGGCCGCACGAACCGGAGAAGTCGGCGGCAAAGTGATCGACCCGGCCGGGCAACCCATAGCCGGAGCCGTGGTGCTGGTGAAAGGGACGGCCCGAGGCACGACGACGCGTGCCGACGGCGCCTTTCTGATTCAAGCCAAGCAAGGCGACGTGCTGGTTTTCTCGCTGCTGGGGTACACGGAAAAGGAAGTGGCGGTAGGCAGCCGCACGCGCTTCGAAGTGACGCTGGAAGAAGCGATGAACGCGATCGACGACGTGGTGATCGAAATCGGCTACGGCGAGCAGGCCCGCAAGGACATTACGGGAACGCTCAGCACGGTGAAGATGGAAGACCTGGTGAAGGCCCCCGTAGTGGGATTCGACCAGGCGCTCCAGGGCCGTCTGGCGGGTGTCTCGGTGTCGTCGGCCGACGGACAGCCGGGGGCGGAGATGGATATCGTGATCCGAGGAGCCAACTCGCTGACGCAGAGTAATTCACCGCTCTATGTGATCGACGGATTCCCGATGGAGAGCTTTTCGAGCGCGGCGATCAACTCGTCGGACATCGCCTCGCTCACGGTGCTGAAGGATGCGTCGGCGACGGCGATCTACGGTGCCCGAGGTGCCAACGGCGTGATCATCATCGAGACCAACAAAGGCAAGGAAGGCAAACCGGTGATTACGTACAACGGCACCTACGGATTCCAATCGGTGGCCAAGAAGATGGAGATGATGAACGCGGCCGAATTCGTGGAGTATCAGATCGAGCGCTCGCCGGCGAGCGTGGAGACCTATCTGAACAGCCTCGACCGGACGATGGAAGACTACGTGCGCATGGGCAAGGGCATAGACTGGCAAGACAAGCTGTTCCGCAACGCTCCGATCCACATGCACAACCTTTCGGTGACGGGCGGCACGAAGCAGACCAAATATGCGGTGTCGCTGTCGATGGCGAGCCAGGACGGCGTGATCATCTATTCGGGCTACGAAAAATACCAGGGCCGCCTGTCGCTCACCCAACAACTCAACAAACGGGCGACGCTGACCGTGAACGCCAGCTACACGGGCGACAAGACCCACGGGCAGACCTCCTCGGCAGCGCTTTCGACGAGCAACGCCTATGCTTCGTATCTGATGTACCGCACGTGGGCGTTCCGTCCCGTGATCACGGGAGTGTCGAACGACGAAGAACTGTTCGACGACTATTTCGACGGCAACAACTCGGCGGTGATGAACCCCATTCTGTCGAGTAAGAACGAAGACAAGGTGACACGCAAACAAACGTTCATATCCAATGCAAAACTGGAATACAAACTCCACAAGAATCTGAAGCTGAACGTGAGCGGCGGCTATTCGGCCTTCACGACCCTGGCCACCGAATTCAACAACTCGCAGACCTACAAGGGCTATCCGATGCTGACCAACACCAAGGGCGTCAACGGCTCGGTGCTGAACACCTCGCGGGCCGACTGGATGAACGAAAACACGCTGACCTACACGAAAAACTGGAAGAACAGCCGCCACAAACTCAACGTAGTGGCCGGTTTCACGATGCAGGGCACCCGACAGAAAAGATTCGGATTTTCGAGCATGCACATACCCAACGAATCGCTGGGCATCAGCGGCATCGACGACGGCCTGCCCGACTCGATGTCGGCCCTGCTGACGGAAAACTACCTGATGTCGTGGCTCGGACGCGTGAATTACAGCCTCAAGTCGCGCTACATGTTTACGTTCTCGTTCCGTGCCGACGGCTCGTCGAAATTCACGCGCGACCATCGCTGGGGCTACTTCCCCTCGGGTGCGTTCGCCTGGCGTCTGGGCGAGGAGAAGTTCATGCGCCGGCTCACCTTCATCGACGACGCCAAACTGCGCGTGAGCTACGGCGTGACGGGCAACAACCGCGTGGGCGACTTCTCGATCTGCCCCTCGCTGATCCTTTCGGACTACTATTCGTTCAACAACGCGCAACCGGGCGAAGCGATGGTGACGAGCAGCCTGGGCAACAGCGACCTGACGTGGGAGAGCACCGAACAGCTCGATGCGGGCATCGACCTGCGGCTGTTCAAGAACCGAATAAGTCTGACGGTGGACTGGTATCAGAAGATCACGCGCGACCTGCTGCTGAACAGCAACCTGCCCTACAGCTCGGGATACCGCACGGTATACAAGAACGTGGGCAAAATCCGCAACCGCGGTCTGGAAATCACGCTCAGCACCGTGAACGTGAAGACGAAGAGCTTCGAATGGTCGAGCGACTTCAACATCAGCTTCAACCGCAGTCGGGTGCTGGCGCTGGCCGAAGGCGAAGAAAACTACCTGTCGAAAGTGGGCTTCACGGGCGACTTCAACTCGACGTATCTCTATCTGGCCAAGGTGGGACATCCTGTTGCGCAGTTCTACGGCATACAATGGGCCGGCGTCTATGGCTATGAAGATTTCGACCAAGATGCTGCGGGCAACTACACGCTCAAGAAAGGCGTGCCGACCAACGGCAACGACCGCAACGCGATCCAGCCGGGCGACATCAAATATGTAGACCAGAACGGCGACGGCGTGGTCAACGACCAGGACATGGTGGTCATCGGCCGCTGCGAACCGATCCACACGGGAGGTTTCAACAATAACTTCACGTACAAGAATTTGAGTCTGAACATATTCTTCCAGTGGCGCTACGGCAGCGACGTGATGAACGCCAACCGCATCGTGTTCGAAGGCAACTATGCCAACAAGGCGATCAACCAGTACAAGAGCTATGTCGACCGCTGGACGCCGCAGAACACCGACAGCCAGAACTACCGTGTCGGCGGCCGCGGCCCCTCGGGCGTCTACAGCTCGAAGACCATCGAGGACGGCTCGTTCCTGCGTCTGAAGACCTTGCAGCTGAGCTACACGCTGCCGAAGAAATTCACGCGCAAGATCCATCTGAACACCGTTCAGGTATTCGTGTCCGGGCAGAACCTTTGGACGTGGACCAACTATACGGGTCTCGATCCCGAAGTGTCGACCCGCAACTCGGCGCTCACGCCCGGATTCGACTACTCGGCCTATGCCCGCAACCGGATTTACACGGCGGGCGTGAAAATCGTCTTCTAATTGCTAACAAGAAGAATCACCATGAAAAATATCATCACGCTTTTAGCGATCGGGGGCGCGCTCCTGGCTTCGTGCAGCCTGCTGGACACCGAGCCGCAAGACTTCGTCTCCCCGGAAAACTACTATAACAACGAGGAGGAGATGAACGCAGCCCTGAACGGCGTATATGCCACGCTGGCCAACACCACGCTTTTCGGGGGCAACCTCCTGGGCCGCATGGGCCTCTCGGCCGACATCGGCTACGAAAGCTACTCGTCGGACTACGGCTCGGTGGGCGACTACGACGTGGCGCCGACCGATGCGAAGATACTCACCTACTGGCGCGACCTCTACGACGGAATCGGCCGCGCGAACATGCTGATGAAGTACATCGACAAACCGCAGCTGGAGCAGACGACGCGCGACAACATCTACGGTCAGGCGCTCTTCCTGCGGGCCTACTACCACTTCCTGCTGGTCGTGCGCTTCCACAACATACCGCTGGTGCTGACCGTGCCGGAGAACGGCAAGAAAGAACAAGTGCAGCATCCGCAGAGCAGCATGCGCGACGTCTATCTCCGGATCATCGAAGACATGGAGACGGCCGCCGAAATGGTGCCCCCGGCTGCGGAGCTTCAGTCGCCGGGCCGGGTCAGTCGCTCGACCGTCTACGGCATGCTGGCGCGCGCGGCCCTCTACATGGCGGGCTATCCGCTCAACGAACCGGGCATGTATGCCAAAGCCAAGGAATATGCACAGAAAGTGATCGACACGGGAACGCACGCCCTGAACCCCTCGTATCAAGAACTTTTCCTCAACTACATCCAGGACAGATACGATACGGCCGAGAGCCTTTTCGAAGTGGAGTTCTACGGCACCAACGAAGGAACCTACACCACGACGGCCGGCATGGTGGGCCGCAACAACGGCATCGGCTGTTCGAGCCAGAACGTCACGTCGTCGGGCCAGACGGTCGTGGAGATGTACGGCTACTCGATCGGCGCGATCCGCACGACGCCCTATTTCTACGGGCTGTTCGAGGAGGGCGACCTGCGCCGCGACTGGACGATCGCATCCTACACCTACAACACGACTACGGGCGAAAAGAGCGAACAGACCTCCAACATCTGGGTGCGCTACTGCGGCAAGTTCCGCCGCGAGTATGAACTCACGACGCCCCGCGCGACGAACTATACGCCCATCAACTTCCCGCTGCTGCGCTATGCCGACGTGCTGCTGATCTGGGCCGAGGGCGTGGCGGCCGATCCCTCGAACAACGACGGAGAAGAACTGCGGCAGGCTTACGAATATGTCAACCAGGTGCGCCGCCGCGGCTACGGTCTGGACATATATGCCCCGAGCGAGACGGCCGATCTGGAGCAGGGAGACAAAAGCATCCTGCTGGACGTCATCAAGGACGAACGCGCCCGCGAATTCGGCTTCGAACTGCTGCGCAAGGACGACATCGTGCGCTGGGGCGAATTCTACGACCGCATGCGCTACATGCGCAGCGTGGCGGCAGGCATTCCGGACACCTTCACTTCGTCGTACTATGTGAACGCCCGCCGCTACTACAACAGCGCAAGCCGCCGGGACGAGATCTGGCCCATTCCGACCTACGAACTGGGCGTGAACCGCAATCTGGTGCAGAACAACGGATGGTAGAACCCTTAAACAAGACACGAACATGAAAAAAACCATAAGATATTCCGTCTTGCTGGCTGCATGCACCCTGCTGCTGGCCGGCTGCCGGAAAAGTTTAGAGGAAGTCGGGAACGTGAAATTCGGCGTCTCGATCCATTCGGAGACGTTCAAGGTGGGCGAACCTGTGCGGTTCGATTTCGACGGCAACCCCGATTTCATCTCGTTCTACTCGGGCGAGCGGGGCAACGCATATGCCTACAAAGACAAAGACCGCATCGTGGAGACCGAGATGACCTTCTCGTTCCTGACCACCACGACGGCGGGTACGGCCTGGCATCCCAATCCGGCGC
>JAIECN010000114.1 GCA_029068505.1 Alistipes sp. | reverse complement strand
GCACGTCGAGCTGGGCCTTGGCCTGCTCGATCTGCTGGGCCGAGATGCCGCCGGCCTTGTAGACGGGGAGCAGGCGGTTGTAGTCGTCCTCGACGGTCTTGAGCTGCACGCGGGCCTGGGTATACTGCGTAGGGTCGAGCGTCACCAGAAGCTGCCCGGCCTGCACCTTGTCGCCCACCTCGACCAGGATGCGGTCGATATGCACGCCGGCCGCAGCGGGCGTGATGTCGTTCTCCTTATAAGGCTCGATTTCGGAGGTGAACTCCTCGGTCAGACGCACGGCGGCCGTCTCGGCCGCAGCGCTTTTGGTCAGCACCCGAGGCTCGGCCGCGACATCGGTCGCAGTCGTCCGGCTGACGCAGGCGGTCAGAGCCACCGCCGCAAACAACATGATCGCTGATTTTTTCATCTTATAATGATTTACAATTATTCGTAATGCACGGACAAAGGGCCGCAACGACTTCGGGACGGCACCTTCGGCCCCGGTTTATTTTTCGCGCCCGACGATCCGGTCGTACTCGGCCTTGGCCGAAAGGTAGTCGTAGATGGCCTGCGAGTAGTTGAGCTGGGCCTGGGTCTGCGCCAACTGGGCGCTGTTGAGTTCGAGGATCGTCCCGGCGCCGGCACGGTAACGCGTGTCGGAGATAGAATAGGCCTTGCGGGCCTGCGCGACGGTGCGTTCCTGGGCGAACATCGTCTCGCGCGCGGTGAGCAGGTCGTTGAGCGCCGAACGCATCTGCACGTCGACCTGCTGCTGCGCATAGGTACGCTGCAAGGCGATCTGGGCGATCTGGTTCTTGATCTCGCGCGACTTGTTCATCTTGGTCAGGCCGGCGAAGATCGGCACGGAGAGCTGCACGCCCACCGTGATGGGATGCGTCCAGAAAAACTTCGCCCCGTCGGAGGCGCCCATGCCCATGAAAGGCTCCATGTCGTTTCCGGTATAGGTCGCCGAACCGAAAGCCCCGAGGCTCGGCCACCGCGACGCATTGGCGACCTTGAGCTGCCGCCGCAACAATTCCTCCTGCAATTCGAGCGTCCGCAGGTCGGAGTTCTGCGACACGTCGTCCGCCAGGCCGTCGGTTCCCGCGAGCACCTCGTCGCGCATGCCGTCCAACTGCCCCTCGACCTCGATCTCGATCTGCTCGGGAATCGAAAGGTACATCTTGAGCAGGAGCTTGGCCAGACGGATCGAAGTCTCGGTCTGGAGGATCGTAGGCCGCAGGTTGCTCAACTGCACCTGCGCGGTCAGCAGATCGTATTCGGAAGCCAGGCCGTGATTGTACTGCAACTCGGTGTCGTCGACCGTGCGCTGCACGGTGGCCTCCGACTCGCGGAGCACTTCGAGCGACTGCTCGGCCAGCAAGATGTTGTAGAACGCCTTCTTGACCTCGGCGACCAACGCGATGCGCGATCCGCGTGCCGCCTCGACTGCCGCAGCCATCTGCGTGTCGTTCAACTTCATGGTGCGGTAAACCTGCGGCGCGAAAAGGGGCAGCGACAGATCGCCCTGCACGGCGAACGTGTTGTCGGCGCCGAACGAAATGCCGCCCCGCATCTCCGACTTGACGATCGAACGCTGGTAACTGCCTGCGGCCGAGAGCTGCGGCAAGAGGTTGCCCCACGTCTGGCGCTTCACGTAATCGAAGCGCTGCACCTCCAGTTCAGCCACCTTGACGGTGGGATTCTCGCTCAAGGCCAGGTCGATCGCATCGGCCAGCGACAACTTCATCTGTGCCGAAGCGCCGAAAGAACCCATGACGGCCAGACAGAGCGTCAGAACTACTTTTTTCATACTGTATCTATTCAATGATTCGTTTTTCCTGCTTGTCGAACTGCCAGCGCTTCAAGAACTTGTCGATGATCTCCCCCCCCCGGACGGTAGCGATGCCCCGGAAAAAGGTGCCGACGATCTGGATGAAAGCGCTCCGCTCACTGATGCCCGCGGGCAAAAGCAGCTCTCTGCGCGAAGTGATGGCCGTAGCCGTATAATAAAACACCAGGATGGCAAGGTCGATATTGATATTGTCGATGAAAAAACCCTCGGCGATCCCCTGCTCCAACATACCCCGCAACTCCAGGTTGTTCTGCTCGTAACTTTCGCGCATCAACCGCTGGTAGACAGCGGGATAGAACTTGCGGAGGTTGTCCAGCATCCGGCAGGTGGTCTCGGAATGCTCCATGACGTTGCCCAACACCAGAAACAGACGCTCCAACACATTGTCGGCGCGCTCCCCGACCACCTGCCACTGCTTGCGATGCTGCTCGAAATAACAAGTCATGGCCAGGTAGAGAAGTCCCTCCTTGTCGCCGAACAACTCGTAGAGCGTACGCTTCGACACCCCCAGCTGCTGCGCGATGTCGTCCATGCGCACCGACTTGATGCCCTGAGCGACGAACATGTGCATGGTCTGCTCGACGATCCGATCTTTCTGTATCATGATTCGATCCGGGTGAATACGATTTATATTGTATATGCAGGCACAAATATACGCAAGAAAACTTATGAAACAAAAAAAGTTTTCCGATTGCGCAAATATTCCCGCAATACAACAATCATGCGGAAAAATAAAACAAACGACACCCCGAAAAAGAACGGCAAAACAAGCTACAGAAAAGCAGAGGGCAGAATGTTTTTTTGTGTGGGCCGCCGAGAAAGCTGGAAGAAACGCAGAATGGCCGGGCAAAAGGAAATAAGACGATTATAACCCCATGTCGAAGTGGGAATGAAATCCCCTCTTCCGCAGCATCGTTCTGCGAAAGAGGGGAAAGCCGAAATATTCGGAGCCGAAGATCGGGACGCGGCGATTTTGCGACGGCTGGATTCAGAATACCTGCAACTTCAGAGCTGCAACCCGCACCGGCCGATCCCGCATAATTCGCTACCCTTTCTTGATCCGCTCGACAGCCGCCGCCGCATCGCGGTAAAGCTGCGCCAGGTCGAGGCCCTCGATACGCCGGTTTTCGACCACGATGCGTCCGTCGATCACCACCGTCTCGACATCGGCCGCCTTGCCGCAATAGACCAGATTGGACACCACGTCGTGGATCGGCTGCAAATGGGGTTTCTGGAGGTCGATCACGATCAGGTCGGCCAGAGCGCCGGCACGCAGTACGCCCAGCTCGCCGTCGGCACGCCCCATCGCCCGGGCGCCGTTGACGGTAGCCAGCCGCAGCGCCTCGCCGGCCGGGAGGGCCAGCGGATCGGCCGTGGCGGATTTCTGCAAGAACGCCGCCGTGCGCAGCTCCTCGAACATATCCAGATCGTTGTTCGAGCAAGGGCCGTCGGTAGCCACGGTCACGAGCGCCCCGCGCCGAAGCATCCGCTCCACAGGGGCCACACCGCTGGCGATCTTCATGTTGCTCTGCGGATTGTGGGAAACGGTCGTGCCGCGCTGCGCCAGGATGTCGATATCCTCGTCGTCGACCCACACGCAATGGGCGCCGATCGTCCGTTGGTCGAGGAACCCGATCGAATCGAGATACTTGACGGGCGAACAACCGAAGTTTTCGCGCACGATGCGCACCTCGTCCTGCGTCTCGGCCACATGGATCATGCGATGCAAGCCCAGGCGATCGGCCAACGCCTTGCCGCGCAGCAGGTTCTCCTGCGAGACCGTATAGGGCGCATGCGGCGCCACGGCGATGCGGATGCGGTCGCGGCCGGCGGCCAGGCGTGCGGCCTCCTCGATCTGGGGAAATACCTCGTCGATGTTCGTATCGAAATAATTGCAACCGAGCATGGCCCGGATGCCCAGGCGGTCGACCGTCTCGACGCACTTGTTTTCGAAGTAATACATGTCGGCGAACGACGTGACGCCGCCCAACAACATCTCGGCGATGCCCAGCGTCATGCCCAGCACCACGTCGTCGGGCGTCTGACGCGCCTCGAACGGCCAGATGCAGTCGTTGAGCCATGTCATGAGCGGAATGTCGTCGGCATAGCTGCGCTGCAAGGTCATGGCGGCATGGCAATGGGTGTCGATCAGGCCCGGCATCAGCAGTTTGCCCCGGCAATCGATGACACGGGCGTCGGGATGCGCGGCCCGGAACTCCGCTTCGTCCCGGGGATCGTCCGAAACGAACGCGATGCGGTTGCCCGCGACGCCCAGAGCACCGCAGAATGTACGGAGCTGCCCCTCGACGGCGGTCATGGGCAAAACAATGGCGTTGGTGAAAAGAAGAACTGACATGACGACGTTATTTTCAATGCAAACAAAAAAACTCACGACTATACGCACCCGGTTCGGCTGCGGAGCCTCTATTCTACCGAATTTCCCTGCACGGCGATCAATTCGCGGCCTCCGACCGAGTTGGAATAGATCTGCAACACCTTGTTGAAGGTGCCCGGCTCGCTCTTGAGCGGCTCGTAGGTCACGCGGATGACTCCCTGGTCGCCGGGCGCCACGGGACGCTTGGGGAACGAAGCCTTGAAACACGAACACGACGTCAACACCCGCACGATCACCAACGGCGCCGAACCCTCGTTGCGAAAGACGAAATCCTGGGTCAGGGCGCCGCCCTTGCGCGGCACGTCGCCGAAATCATGCGTTGCCACGGGCAACACCAACCGTGCGCCCTTGCCGTCCGGCTGCTGCCGTGCGGCGGCTTCCGACGACGACACATCCGCGGCGGCCCGGCACTCCACGCAACCTGCACCTGCGAAAAGCGTGCAAATCAAAAACAAACGAATCCACATCATAATAATATACCTCCCAATTGCACCGGTCTTCCGACAACTCCGGAAGTCCGGCAAAGTAAAATTGTCATTCCATTCGGAAAACATACGTTATCGTACCGCCCTGCACCGTAGCGCGGCTCTCGGTGAAACGCGCCTTGCGGGCCGCGGCCAAAGCAGCCTCGACCAACTGCGGATCGCTCTCGGTCGAACCTTTCGGCTCGAAAGCGGCGCTCGTCACCTCGCCCCGCGGCCCCACGGTGACCCGCACGACGATCTTGCCGCTCCGCGTGCCGGGATAGGACGGCCGCGGCAGATGGCCCACCAGACCGCGCCCCTGCAACCCCTTGTCGAGCTGATCCAACCCGTCGGCATCGGCTCCCGGCCCCGTGCCGGCGGACTGCTCCTCGCCCTCGCGGGCATGGCGGTTGCCGGCGTCGGCAGGCCGGTCGGCGCCGCTCTTGTTCATGTTGAAGAGCGCCTTGGGATTGGGCGTGCGGGTCTCGGGATCGTCGCCCCGAATCTGCGCCGTGCGTTCCTCGTAGTCGGCAACGTCGTGCACGCGGGCCTGCGTGGCCGGCTCGACGGGCTGCGGAGGCTCGACCACGGGCGGCTCGACGAACTCCACGAAGATCGTGTCGCCGGGTTTCTGCACCACGGGCGTGAAATCGAACGACACCGCGGCGAACGCGACGCCCAGCGCCACGGCGTAACACACCGCGGCGACGACCGCCCACCGGCGCGGGCTTCGATCGTTCGGATCGTAGTAATACATCAGTTCGCTGTTGTCGCCAGGATCAACTTGTAACCGTTGTCCTTGGCGATGTTCATCACCTTGACCACCTCGTCGACCGCCACGGTCTTGTCGCAATGCAGCGACACGGTGGCCTCCTGCTGCCCTTCGAGCCGCGAACGGAGCGCCTGCTCGATGCCCCGGATGCCGTCGACGCGATCCAACTCCACATAATAATTATAGGAATTGCCGCTCTGCTGGATCGACACGGTAGTCATAGCCTTGTCCTTGAGCTGGTTGGAACTCTTGGGCAACATCAGCTTCAAGGCATTGGGGTTGATGAGCGTGGTTGCGATCAACAGAAACAACAACAACAGGAACATCAAGTCGGTCATCGACGAAGCCGAGAACGACTTGTCGACTTTCGAGCCGTGTTTGATTGCCATAACGAACTACTTTTGGACGGGTTGATTCAAAATATCCATGAACGCGATCGAATTGGCCTCCATACGGAACACCAGCTTCTCGATGCGCGCCACGAGGTAATTGTAGCCGAAGTAGGCGGGGATGCCGACCAGAAGACCCATCACGGTGGTGACCATGGCGACGTACATACCGTGCGACAAGAGGCCCAAGTCGACCGTACCGCCGGCGGCGGACATATCCATGAAGGTCTGCACCATGCCCAGCACCGTGCCGAGGAAACCGATCATCGGCGCGCCGCCGGCGATGGTGGCCAGGAACGGCAGGCCGTTCTCCAACTTCGACACTTCGAGGTTGGCGACGTTCTCGATGGCCGTCTGGACATCGCTCATCGGACGTCCGATGCGTCCGATGCCCTTCTCGATCATGCGGGCGACGGGCGTGTCGGTCTTCTTGCACAGATTGATCGCCACGGCGATCTTGCCGTCGGAAATGTAATCGCGGATGCGGTTCATGAAGTTCATGTCCAGCACCGAAGCCTTGCGGATGGCCATGAAACGCTCCACGAAGATGAAGATCGTCACGCCGCCCAACGCCAGCAAAGGCCACATCAACCAACCGCCCTTGGTAAACAATGTCCACAACCCCATGCGGGTTTCCTCGCTCATGACCACCCCTTCGGCAGCCTGCAAAAAAGTCATCATAGTATAAAATTTATTTAAGTTTCAAATCATAATTATTTCGCTCGTATCGTAATCCGGGCGCATTTTCTACGGCTCCCCGGGCAGCGCAGCGCCGGTTACGGTCCCATCGTCGACCGACACCGCCCCGTTCTCATCGTCCTCTCGGCCCAGTGCAACACCGTTTCCGGCCTCTGTCTCCGCACTCCGTTGTTCCTCTTTCTCGGCCCTGCGGGCGGCACGGCGCGCCTGGCGCTTCTTGTTGGTGAAGCGCTCCCGAACCCGGCGGCGCAAGTCGCGGAAGTTGTTGAAATCCTCCTTATAATAAATGCCGATGCCGGTCTCCTGCAAACCCTGGTTCTCGTCGAACCGGTCGATGGTCTGGGTGAAAGCCCTCAACTTGAGCGCCCCGGCCCGGTCGATGAGGTAAGTGACGTAGGCCTCGCCCATGAAGTTGGAAACCGCCGAATTGTCGACCGCCTGCTTGTTGTCGATCAAGTAATTGCCTTCGAGTTCGACGATCAGGCGGTCGTCGATCAGGCTTTTCGAAAGCCCGAAGTCGACCTCCTCGCCCGTCAGCTCGGAGCGGGGACGATAGCGGATCATGAGATTGTAATCGCTCAACGAAAGCAGGTTGCTCAACTGGTTGGAGAGGAACTCCAGGCCTGTGGCGGCCGAAACCGAAGCTCCGATGTTGGAGCTGGCAGCGGCGTTGTTCTCGGCCAGGAAACTGTTGAACAACAAGAGGTAGAGGAACTGCATGTTGACCGACTCGGGCGTAGCCAGGGCATTGGCGATGATGGTCTGCGTCTCGGGATCGGAGGCGGGGACGTGGACGTCGAACGTCACCTCCGGATTGGAGAGCCGCTCGCCCAGATGGATGACGCACTCGACGGGCACCGAACGGTCGGTGGAGAGCTTGTCGGCGGTACCCTGCAAGAGCGGCTGCAACGACGCCTTGAGCTTGTAGACGGCGTCGATGTCGAGCAAGGCGTTCATCGGCCCGCCCGTCCACTGGATCGAAGAACCGTTTTCGATGGTGAAGCGCTTGTTGATGATGTTCTGCAACGAAAGCAGGTAGCTGCCCTCGCGGATCGTATAGTCGCCGTACATCTCGAAGACGTTCGACCGGGGGTTGATCTGCAAGTTGAGCGTACCCTCGCCGCGCCCCTTCACCGTATTGCCCGACACGGCCAGTTCGACCTCCACGTTGGGCCGCACGTCGAGCGCCAGAGCGATGTCCATGCGGTTGCCGGCGGCCGACTTCTGACGCTGTTTGCGCTCGAACGAGAGCTTCTTGCGCATCACCTTGTCGAGCGTATCGACGGCGGCGGGCTTCTCGAAAACCACGAAATCGGCGTAAGAGATGTTGGCCTTGCTGGAAAGCGGCATCGAGAAGTAGGAATCCCCCTCGGTCGAAGCGGCGATGTCCATGCCGACCTGCCCCTTGTCGCCCTTGATGCGGGCCATGCCCGAAGCGTAGACCCGGCCATAGAAGAAATCGTTGTCGTCGGCCGACGTGTCGAGCACCAGCATCTCGTCGGGCGCCACGCGCAAGTCGTAGGCGATGTTGGAAAGATGCTGCAAGTTCAGATCGACGTCCAGCCGGCCCCGGTTGCCCTCGGGATCGAAGACGGGGACGCCGGAAGCGCGGAACCGGTTGCCCTTCACGTCGAGCACGGCTTCGGGCACCGAATAGGTCACCTGCGTGAAATCGATCGTCGTGGCGAGACCGCGCACGCGGATCGTGCCGCTCAAGTCGGCATTGCGGTGCTCGCCCCGCAACACCAATTCGGCCGAAGCCACGCCCCGGGTGCTGTCGCTTATACACAGCTGACGCTGCCGCCGAAGAGGATA
>JAIECN010000113.1 GCA_029068505.1 Alistipes sp. | reverse complement strand
TGCCCACCATGTCCTGCGGGCGGATGCTCTCCTTCTCCTCGACGGAGGCCTTGATGAGCGTGACGAAATCCTCGCCGAACTTGCGGGCCTTGCCGGCACCGACGCCCGTGATGGTCTGCATCTCTTCCAGGGTGACCGGGTACTGCACCGCCATGTCTTCGAGCGACGGGTCCTGGAAAATGACGAACGGCGGCAGGTCGTGCTTCTTGGCCACCTTCTTGCGCAGGTCTTTCAACATGGCGAAAAGCTCCTCGTCGGCCGCGCCGCCCTTGCCAACCGGGGTTTCGGCCTCGGCCTCCTTCTCCTCCTGGTCGTAGTCGTGGTCGAGCGTCACGTTCACCGGGAACGGCAGCGCGATGTAACTTTCGCCTTTCTTGTTGATCGAAATCAGGCCGTAGTTCTCGATGTTCTTGTCGATCAGTCCCAGGATCAGCGCCTGGCGGATCACGGCGCCCCAGAAACGCATGTCGTATTTCTCGCCTGCGCCGAACCACTTCGACTTGTTGTGGCCGTAACTCTTGATCAGAGCCGTATTCTTGCCCACGAGCACCGCGGCGAGGTAGTCGGCCTTGAACTTGTCGCCGATGTCGCGCAGCGCCTCCAGCGCCATCTTCAGCGCGGCCTTGGCGTCGACCTGCGGTTTGGGATGGCGGCAGTTGTCGCAGTTGTGGCAGTTCTCCTCGGTGTACTCCTCGCCGAAGTAGTGGAGCAGCGTCTTGCGGCGGCACATCGAACTTTCGGCATAAGATACCGTTTCCAGCAACAGCAGCTTGCCGATCTCCTGCTCGGCGATCGGCTTGCCCTGCATGAATTTTTCCAGCTTCTGGATGTCCTTGTAACTATAGAAAGTCAGGCAATGCCCCTCGCCGCCGTCGCGGCCCGCACGCCCCGTCTCCTGGTAGTAGCCTTCGAGCGATTTGGGGATGTCGTAGTGGATCACGTAGCGTACGTCGGGCTTGTCGATGCCCATGCCGAAAGCGATCGTGGCGACGATGACGTCGACGCGCTCCATCAGAAAATCGTCCTGGTTGCCGGCGCGCGTCGCGGCGTCCATGCCGGCATGGTAGGCCCGGGCCTTGATCCCGTTGGCCACGAGCAGCTCGGTCAACTCCTCGACCTTCTTGCGGCTCAAGCAATAGATGATGCCGCTCTTGCCCTCCTTCTGCTTGACGAAACGGATGATCTCGCGGTCGACGTCGTGCTTGGGGCGGATTTCGTAGTAGAGGTTCGCCCGGTTGAACGACGACTTGAAGACCGCCGCGTCGCTCATGCCCAGGTTCTTCTGGATGTCCATCTGCACCTTGGGCGTGGCGGTGGCCGTGAGGGCGATCAGCGGAGCGTTGCCTATTTCGTTGATGATCGGGCGGATGCGGCGGTACTCGGGGCGGAAGTCGTGGCCCCACTCCGAGATGCAGTGCGCCTCGTCGATGGCGTAGAACGACACCTTGATCTTGCGCAGGAACGCCACGTTGTCCTCCTTGGTCAACGACTCGGGCGCGAAGTAGAGCAGCTTGGTTTTCCCGGCCAGCACGTCGGCCCGAACCTGGGCCACGGCCGTCTTGTTGAGCGACGAATTCAGGAAGTGGGCGATGCCCGACTCGGCGGCGAAAGTGCGCATCGAATCCACCTGGTTCTTCATCAGGGCGATGAGCGGCGAGATGACGATGGCCACCCCCTCCATCAGCAGGGCCGGCAGCTGGTAGCAGAGCGACTTCCCGCCCCCGGTAGGCATCAGCACGAACGTGTCCTTGTGCTCCAACACATTGCGTATGACGGCCTCCTGGTTGCCTTTGAACGAGGAAAAGCCGAAGTATTCCTTCAGCTTGCCGTGAAGCAGGGTGGTGTCGAATCGTTCCATTTCGTCGTTCGTATGGGTTAAAACCGAAAATTCAATGTAAAGATAAAAAGATTTTCGGAAAAAAACATAACTTTGTAAAAAATTTCGGAAATTTTCCTCCCGGGGCGTGCGGACTTCGATTTTGCCGCGGCCCTCCGCCGGGACGGCGGCCCTGCGTGTCCGGACGGGCCGCAGCGTCGCGCAGGGCGCCGGGATGCCGCCGGAGCGTCCGGGCGAGGAGGGGATGAGGATGTAAAAGTTGCTTTGCCATGCGTTTGTATACCAGTCAGCTTGTCAAGAAATACAAGTCGCGCACCGTGGTCGACCACGTGTCGATCGATGTCAACCAGGGCGAGATCGTCGGTCTCCTGGGGCCTAACGGTGCCGGCAAGACCACCACGTTCTATATGATCGTGGGGCTGATCAAGCCCAACGAGGGGCGGATCTTCCTGGAGAACGACAAGCAGGAGGTCGCCGAGCTGACCTCCCTGCCCGTCTACCGGCGCGCCCAGCTGGGCGTCGGCTACCTGGCCCAGGAGGCCTCCGTGTTCCGCCGGCTGACCGTCGAACAGAACATCCGTGCCGTGCTGGAGATGACCGAATATTCCAAGGAATACCAGAACGAGCGCGTCGAGGCGCTGATCGAGGAGTTCCGTCTCCAGAAAGTGCGCAAGAGCCTCGGCATCCAGCTTTCGGGCGGCGAGCGCCGCCGCACCGAGATCGCCCGGGCCGTGGCCATCAACCCGGCGTTCATCCTGCTCGACGAACCGTTCGCCGGCGTCGACCCGATCGCCGTCGAAGACATCCAGTCGATCGTGGCGACGCTCAAGCACAAGAACATCGGCGTGATCATCACCGACCACAACGTCGACGAGACGTTGGCCATCACCGACCGCACCTATCTGCTCTACGAGGGCAAGATTCTGAAGACCGGATCGGCCGAGGAGCTGGCCGCCGACCCCATGGTGCGCAAGGTCTATCTGGGGCAGCACTTCGAGCTGAAGCGCAGCCACCAGCTCACCCAGGAGATGAAGAACCGGGGAGGGCGAGGATAATGGAGATCACGCTGCTGCCGGGGCGCGTCGCAGGCGCGCTGACGCCCCCCTGTTCCAAAAGTTACGCCCAGCGCGCCCTGGCCGCTTCGCTGCTTGCGGAGGAGACCTCCGTCCTGCACAACGTAGGATTCTGCGACGACACCCGCTCCGCCTTGCGGTGCATCGAGATGCTGGGAGCCGAGACGCAGCGCATCGATGAGCGCACGCTCTCCGTGCGCGGGGGGCTGCGGCCCCGGAGCGGGGTGTTGGCCGTGGGCGAATCGGGGCTGGCCGCCCGACTCTTCACACCCATCGCCGCGCTGTGGCACGAAACGCTCCGCATCGAGGGCGAAAAGTCGCTTTTGCAGCGTCCCATGGCGATGATGACCCCACCCCTGCGGGAGTTGGGCGCCCGGGCGGCCGACAGCGACGGACGGTTGCCTTTCGAGGTGCAGGGGCCGCTTCAGGGCGGTTGCGCGCGGGTCGACGGCTCGGTCTCCTCGCAGTTCATTACGGGGCTGCTGCTTGCCCTGCCTCTGGCCGCCCGCGATTCCACGATCTTCGTCGACCGGGCCGTCTCGGTGCCCTATCTTGATATGACCGTACATACAGCCGAGCGCTTCGGCGTCACCATTTGCCACAACGACTTTTCGGAGTTCTACATTCCTGGAGGACAGCGCTACCGCGGCACCGACTTCGCCATCGAGGGCGACTGGAGCGCCGCGGCCATGCTGCTTGCGGCCGGGGCCGTGGCCGGCGAGGTCGCCGTGCGCAACGTCTCGATGCTCTCGCGGCAGGCCGACACGGCCGTCTGCGAAGCGCTGGTGCGGGCCGGCGCCGCCATCATCGACGAGCCGCACTCCGTCACCGCTGCGCACCGACCCTTGCGCGGGTTCGAGTTCGACGCCACGGAGTGTCCCGACCTCTTTCCGGCGCTGGCCGTTCTGGCCGCTGCGGCCGAGGGGGTGAGCGTCATCCGCGGCGTCTCGCGGCTCCGCCACAAGGAGTGCGACCGCGCCGAAGCCATCCGCGAGGAGTTCGGGCGGCTGGGCATCGAGGTCGATTTCGGCGACGACGACACGCTGCGCATCCGCGGCGGCGAGGTGCGCCCGGCGACCGTCGACAGCCACGGCGACCACCGCATCGCCATGGCGCTGGCCGTCATGGCCTTGAGGGCTTCGGGGCCGGTCGTCGTGCGCGATGCCGAGTGCGTGGCCAAGAGTTATCCCGATTTCTTTCGCGATCTTCAGCATATCTGCGTATGAACCGTTTCGGAGAGCATTTCCGTATCGCTCTTTGGGGCGAGTCCCACGGGCCGCAGGTCGGCGTGGCGATCGACGGCGTGCCGCCCGGCATTGCGCTTTCGGCCGAAGATTTCGCCGGCGATCTGGCCCGGCGGCAGGCCGGTGCTCCGGGCACGACCACTCGCCGGGAGGCCGACGTGCCGCAGTTCGTGGCGGGTCTCTACAACGGGTCGACCACCGGGGCGCCGCTGACCATCGTTTTTCCCAACGGCGATGTCCGGTCGCAGGACTATGCCGCTACGGCCGGGCACGATCGGCCCTCGCATGCCGACCGCGTGGCGCAGGAGCGCTTCGGCGGGTTCAACGATCCGCGGGGCGGCGGCCATTTCTCGGGCCGGCTTACCGTGGCGCTTGTTGCGGCGGGTGTCGTGGCCAAAAAGATATTGCCCGAAACGCTGACCTTCGCCACCCGCATCGCCGAAATGGGCGGCTGCGCCGACCCGGCCCGCTTCGACGAAATCTTGCGTGAGGCGGCGGCCGAGGGCGATTCGGTGGGCGGGGTGGTCGAGTGTCGCGTCGGGGGTGTTCCGATGGGATGGGGCGAGCCGTTCTTCGACTCGCTCGAAAGCCGGGTCGCCCACCTGCTTTTTGCCGTGCCTGCCGTCAAGGGCGTCGAGTTCGGCAGCGGATTTGCGGCCGCCCGCATGCGGGGGTCGCAGCACAACGATCCCATCGTCGATGCCGCGGGAACCACGGCGTCGAACCATGCCGGGGGTGTCGTCGGGGGGCTTTCCGACGGTAACGAACTGGTCGTGCGGGCCGCTTTCAAGCCCACGCCCAGCATCGCCCGGCCGCAGATGACTTTCAACCGGACGACCGGCCGCGTGGAGCCGCTCATCGTCGGGGGGCGTCACGACGTGTGCGTCGCCCTGCGCGGTGCCGTGGTCGTGGAGGCCGCCGTCGCCATAGCTTTGGCCGATTTGCGAAGATGACGACGCGACGCGATATCATCGACCGCATGGCCGCGGCGCTTGTGCCGCTGTATGACGCGCGCGAGGCCCGCAGCATCGCCTTGACGTGCGTTTCGGAGCTGGCGGGGCTGCCGGTGGCGGCCTTGCTGACCGACCCCGGGGCTGCGCTCGAAATCGAGGGGCTGGATGCTGTGATCGCCCAGCTCGCCGCAGGGCGGCCCGTGCAATATGTTATAGGTGGCGCCGAGTTTCTCGGCCGGCGCTTCGCGGTGGGCGAGGGGGTGTTGATTCCCCGGCCCGAAACCGAGGAACTGGCGGCTTGGATCATCGCCGACGAACCGCAGGTCCGCCGCATACTGGACATCGGCACGGGAAGCGGCTGCATCGCCGCTACGCTGGCGCTGGAACTGCCCCGGGCCGAGGTTTTCGCCGCCGACATTTCGCCCCGGGCGCTCGCCGTGGCGGCGGAGAACTGCCGCGCCTTGGGTGCTGAAGTGACTTTCAAACAGGCCGATGCGCTGGGCGATCTGGCGGGGAGCTTCGCCGGGCGGTTCGACCTATTGGTCTCCAACCCGCCCTATGTCCCGCAGCGCGACCGGGCGGCGATGCACTCCAATGTGCGCGACTACGAACCTGCCGAAGCGCTCTTCGTGCCCGACGACGATCCGCTGCTTTTCTATCGGGCCATCGCCCGGGCCGGGCGGCGGATGCTGGAGCCGAGCGGAAAGCTCTACTTCGAGATCTACCACCAGGCGGGCGACGACCTGATGCGGATGCTTGCCGGCGAGGGGTACGCGACGATCCGCCTGCGGCAAGATATGTATGGAAAACCACGAATGCTATGCGCCCGACTCGCATAAGGAAACGTCCCGAAGCTGCCCCGCAGACCGATCCGCGGCCCAAGCGGGCCAAGACGCCCGACCAAGCGTCGGCGGCCTTGATGCGGCTGTGCGCCCGGGCCGAGAAGTGCGAAGGCGATGCCCGGCGTCTGATGCGCGGCTGGGGGCTGGCGGAACATGACATCGAACAAGTGCTGGCGCGGCTTGTCCGCGAGCGGTTCATCGACGACAACCGCTATGCCGGGGCCTTCGTGCGCGAGAAAACCCGGCTCGGCGGCTGGGGCGAGTACAAGATACGGGCGGCCTTGCAGCGCAAGGGCATCGACCGTGCGACGATCGACGCGGCGCTGGCCCAGACCGACCGCGGAGAGATGGCCGACCGCCTGCGGAAACAACTCGAACGCAAGGCCCGCACGGTCAGGCATGAGACGCCCTATGAATTGAAAACCAAATTGATCCGTTACGGCCTTTCGCTCGGTTACGACTACGAAACCGTGATCGATACGGTCGTTTCGCTTGTAGGAGATTCCGAATTATGCAACGATTTCTGATATTCCTCTGTTTTGCGGCGTTCGCAGCCGCCGGCCGGGCGCAGACGCTCGACCCTGCCGACTATGTTTATCCGGTCTGCGACGTCGATGGGAGCTGCTCGGCCAACTTCGGCGAAATGCGTCCCGGGCATTTCCATGCCGGCGTCGACATCCGCACGGGCGGGGTCGAGGGCAAACGGCTGGTGGCCGTGGCCGACGGGTATGTGTCGCGCATTTCGGTGGCGCCCGGCGGCTACGGGCGGGCCATCTATCTGACGCTGCGCAACGGCACGACGGCCGTCTACGGCCATTTGCAACGTTTCCGCGACGACATCGAGGAATATCTTGCCCACGAACGCCGCGCCCAGCGCAAAAATCGGCTCAACCTCTTTTTCGGCCCCGAAGCCTGGCCTGTGGTGCAGGGCGACCCGATCGGTTTTTCGGGCAACAGCGGTTCGTCGATGGGGCCGCACCTCCATTTCGAGGTGCGCGACACGCCGACGCAGCGCCTCTACAACATCGTGCACGAGGGCATCATCCGGCCGGCCGACACGTTGGCGCCGCGGATCGTGAAGGTGCACTACATCGAGGTCGATTCCCTGCCTGACGGGCTGTGCGTGCATCGCAAGGCCGAGAGCTATGCTGCCGTGCGGCTCGGCGAGGGAAACTATAAACTTACGCGCAGCGAACCGATTCCTGTCGGCCGCAAAGGCTATTTTGTGGTCGAGACGACCGACCGCCGCAACGGCGTGCACAACACGTTCGGGGTGTGGCGCGTGACGGCCTGGATCGACGGAGAACCCTATTTCGAGTATCGCATGGACGGCTTCACGTTCGACCGCTCGCGGTGCTGCGATGCTGTGAGCTGCTATCCTATGCAGATCGCCACCCGCAACGAGGCGATTCGTCTGGCGCAACTGGAGGCCGCCCCCGACTGCTTCTACACGACGATGACCGACCGCGGAGTGATCCGCGCCGGAGTCGGCGAGGTGCGGCGGATGCGCATCGAAGTGGAGGACGACAGCGACAATGTTTCGGCGCTGGAGTTCGCGGTATGCGGGCGCGACGAGGAGTTTCGGGCACAGGCGGACAGCATGGCCCGGATCGCGCGGCCCGGCGGAGTCACGATACTGAAGTGCGGGCCGGAACTCACGGCGCGGATTCCTGCCGGAGCCTTGTACGAGACGGTCGCCTGCCGCCCCCAGCAGGTCGCCGCACCGGCGGTCGACTCGGGAGTGGTGGTGCTCTCGCCGGCTTTCCGCGTGCTGCCTGCCGCGACGCCGCTGCGCCGCATGATGACCGTTTCGATCCGTGCGGAGGTGCCCGAACATCTGCGGCTGCATGCCTCGCTGGCCCGCATCACGCCCAAAGGCCGGGCGGCCTATGCGGGAGGCACGTTCCACGACGGGGTGGTCAGCGCGTCGACCTATACGTCCGATCCGTTGTTCGTGGTGGCCGATTTCCTGCCGCCGACCATTGTCCCGCGATTCGTATCAGGGGCCGATCTTTCGCGCCAATCTTCGCTCGGGTTCCGTGTGAGCGACAATTTCTCGGGCGTAGCGTCCTACACGCTGCGCATCGACGACGAGTGGGTGCCCTGCGACAGCTATCCTATGAAAGGACGGCTGGAGCATGTTTTCGACACGGCGCCCACGCATACCGTCCACAACGTGCAACTCATCGTGCGCGATGCAGCCGGTAATGCGGCCCATTGGCAGGGGACGTATTATAGATGATGTTCGGATTGAGGGGCTGCGAACCCGACAAGCCCCGTCGGCACGGAAAGGCGATGGCGAAACGCCGGACGCGGCGAATGGCCGGAGCTTCGATCGGTTCGGGAATATGAAAAACCGCCTCCAGGTGTTCTGGGGCGGTTTTCGTCTTCGTGATTCCGGAGCGGTTCGAACGCTCGACCCACAGCTTAGAAGGCTGTTGCTCTATCCAACTGAGCTACGGAACCGTCGGCCCGGCGGCGCTTGTCCTCCGTTTCGGCCGGACAAAGATAGGAAAAGTTTTTCATAATTTCGTCTCCCTGCATGCGATTCGCCGGGGCGCGGCGGCTTTTTTTTCTGCGATTTATTTTGCCGGCAGGAATATTTTGTCTACATTTGCAGGCTTGATAGCCCGTACAGGCTGAGCGTTTTTATTAACCGTATTAACAATTTTATAGCAAATGGCTGTTAAAATTCGTCTGGCACGTCATGGCAAGAAAGGCTACGCTTTCTACCACATCGTTGCCGCAGATAGCAGAGCGCCACGTGATGGTAAATTCATCGAGAAGTTGGGCACCTACAACCCCAACACGAATCCTGCTACGATCGACCTGAACTTCGAGCAAGCCCTGGGTTGGTTACAGAAAGGCGCACAACCTACCGACACGTGTCGGGCTATTCTCTCCTACAAGGGCGTTCTCTACAAGAAGCACTTGCTGGGCGGCGTGGCCAAGGGCGCGTTCTCCGAGGCCGAGGCCGAGGCCCGCTTCAACAAATGGCTCGATGCCAAGAACGGCAAGATCGAAGCCAAGACCAACAAACTGGCTACCGATGCCAAGTCGGCCGAGAAGGCTCGTCTGGCTGCCGAAGCCAAGGTGAACGAGGATCGTGCGAAAGCGATCGCCGAGAAGAAGGCCGCTGCCGAAGCTGCTGCCAAGGAGGCCGAAGCGGAAGCTGCCGCCGAGAATGCCGAGGAGGCTCCCGCTGCTGAAGAAGCTGCCGAGGCCGCTGCAGAAACCGAAGCTCCCGCTGCCGAATAAGGCGCAGGCTGCATAGATCGATTCCCGGTAAATTTCCCATGACGGGAGATTTGCCGGGTTTTGATATAATATAGTATGCACCGCGGGCGGGCTTGCGGCCGTTTTTTTGATCCGGCTGCGGTTGGCGCTCCGTCGGAGCGGTGCAGGATGCAATTGCGGATTTGAAGTCGATAAATGTACTCTTTTTCAGGTAGAATCAATAAACTTTTCGGCACCGAGGGGGGCGTGATGCTCTCGTTGCATGCCGGTTTCCCCGACGCGTTCGACCCGCAGACCATGCCGCTGCTGGTCACGATCGACGGGCTGGAGGTGCCGCTGTGGTGCGACCGCTTCGAACGGCGCGGACAGACGGGCGCCGTGGCGGCGTTCGCCGATATCGACACCGACCGCCGGGCCAGTGAACTGCTGGGCCTGGAGTTCCGGGTGGCGGAGCACGGAGAGCCGGACGACGACGATGAATTCTACATGGAAGACCTGATCGGGTTCGCCGTCGAGGCCGAAGAAGTCGCGACGGACGATGAACCGATGCCTCGGGCGGCTGTTGCCGGGACGCTTGTCGACTACTACGACAGCGAGGCCAACCCGCTGTTCGAACTGGAGATCGACGGCCGGCGCATGTTGGTGCCTGCGGTCGAGGAATTCATCGCGCATATCGATTTCGAGGGCCGCACGATCCGGTTCGTGCTGCCCGCAGGACTTTTGGAATTGGAGTGAGATGGCACGCGTAGTGGTGGGACTTTCGGGCGGCGTCGACTCCTCGGTGGCGGCGTGGCTGCTCAAGAAGGAGGGGCACGAGGTGATCGGGCTGTTCATGGTGAACTGGCACGACACGACGGGCACCCTGGAGGGCGACTGCCCGTGGCACGACGACCGGGTTTTTGCCGAGCTGGTGGCCAAGAAGCTGGATATTCCTTTGCATGCGGTCGACCTCTCGGCCGAATACCGCACGCGCGTGGTGGATTATATGTTCGCCGAATACGAACGGGGCCGCACGCCCAATCCGGATGTGCTGTGCAACCGCGAAATCAAGTTCGACGTATTTCTGCGCGAGGCGCTGAAGTTAGGGGCCGACTTCGTGGCTACGGGACACTACTGCCGCAAGGCCGAAGAGACGGATGCCGACGGTGCGGTGCACTGCAAACTGCTGGCCGGCACCGACCCGAATAAGGACCAGAGCTATTTTCTGTGTCAGCTCTCGCAGGAACAATTGCGTTACGCCATGTTCCCCGTGGGCGGGCTGCTCAAGCCCGAGGTGCGGCGCATAGCCGAGGAACAAGGACTTGCGACGGCCAAACGCAAGGATTCGCAGGGCATCTGCTTCGTGGGCAAGGTCGACCTGCCGGTATTCCTGCAACAGAAACTGGCCGCCAAGCCGGGAAATGTACACGAAATACTCCCGGCGTGGCCAAAATATTCCCGGCGTGGCCGAAATACGGACGGCGGGATGACGATCGGCGGTTCGATGGTCGGAGGGCCGGCCTGCAATGGCCCGGTTGCAGAAGAATCGGCAGTCGGAAAATCGACCGTCGGAGCATCGGCTGCCGACAATCCGTCGCTCGAAAGCCTTGCCGCCTTGGCAGCGCCGTGGCGCTATACGGTGCGCGACGGCAAGAAGATCGGCACCCACAACGGCGCCCACTTCTACACGATCGGACAACGCAAGGGGCTGGGAATCGGCGGCCGCAAGGAATCGCTGTTCATCCTGGCGACGGACGTCGAAGCGAACGTGATCTATGTGGGCGAGGGCGACGCGCACCCGGGATTGTGGCGCCCGGCGCTGCGTATCGAACCGGCGGAAATCCATTGGCTCGATCCTGCGCGCGCTGTCCCCGTGGGCGGGCAGGCCCGTTTCCGGGTGCGGATCCGCTATCGTCAGCCGTTGCAGGATGCGACGCTCCATGTACGGGCGGAAGGAGCATTCCTTGTATTCGATGTGCCGCAGCGCGGCATTGCGCCGGGGCAGTTCGCAGCCTGGTACGACGGCGACGAACTGGTCGGCTCGGGCGTGATTGCGGAGTAAGAAAGGAATTTCGGCTTATTTGAAAACAAAACGCAAGCGTTCGGGGAAACCGAACGCTTGCGTTTTTGATGCGTGACGCTGAACTATTCGCTCAGCGGAGTGATGCTCACGTAGGATTTGCCCTCGCTCTTTTTGCAGAACGAGACCGTGCCGTCTACCAAGGCGAAGAGCGTGTGATCCTTGCCCATGCCTACGTTCTCACCGGCGTTGTGCACCGTGCCGCGCTGGCGAACGATGATGTTGCCCGCCTTTGCGAACTGACCGCCGAACAATTTGATGCCGAGTCGCTTGCTTTCCGACTCGCGGCCGTTCTTCGAACTACCTACACCTTTCTTGTGTGCCATGTTGATTCGGTTTTAAAGGGTTACGCAACGATATCCTCGATGAGAATCTGCGTCAGATACTGGCGATGACCGTTGCATTTCTGGTAGCCGGTGCGACGCTTCTTCTTGAAGACCAGAACCTTGTCGTCCTTCAGGTGCTTCAGGATCTTGCACTTTACCGAGGCGCCTTTTACCACAGGTGCGCCTACTTTGACCTGACCGTCGTTGTCTGCGAGCAGGACCTTGTCGAAACTTACGGACGAATTCTCTTCGCCCTGAAGACGGTGAACATAAAGTTTCCGACCTTTTTCAGCTTTGAATTGCTGACCTGCAATCTCTACTATAACGTACATGTAATGCGATGGTTATGTTTTAAAACATAATTCGAGGTGCAAATATACGCATATTTATCGTATAAACAACACTCCCGGGAACTTTTTTTCTGCCGGCGGGCCTCTGGCATGGTTTTGGGCCGGGTGGGCGCGTCCGGCAACAAGGCCGGAGCGGTGTCATGCAACGGATATTGATAGCTTCAGACGACGAATTCGCCCGCGAACTGATCCGCCTGGCGCTCGGGGGACTGGGTGCCGAAGTGCGCTGTTCGGGTTGCGGCGAAGCGATGGAAAACCTGTGCGCCCGCGTGTTGTTCGATCTGGTGATCGTCTTGCGTACGGCGCCCTTTTTCTGCGGCCGCGAGCTGATCGGGCGGCTGCGCCCCGAGGGGCTGCGGCGGCCGGCGATCTATGCTGTTTCGTGGCAGCAGGCCGAGAGTACGGTGTTGAGCCTGCTGGAATGCGGCGTCGACCAATACATGACGTTTCCGATAAGTTTGCAGCGTTTGCGGGCCAAGGTGGCCGATAATCTGATCCGGCTATGAATTCCTTTTATATGATATGTGCGGCGATCGCGGCTGCGGCGGCAGGTGTGTTGCTGGCTATGTTGCTGGTCGAGACCTTGCGCCGGCGCCGCGAGTTGTGGCGCAACGATATTCTGCGGCGGCGGTACCTGCATATCGTGATGTTTGCGCTGTATGCCGACGACGGGGCGGTGCCGCGTTTCCCGATGTTGCGCCGCGCGGGTGTCCGGCTGTTGCTTGCGGAGACGCTGGCCGGGGTGGCGGCGATGACCTGCGGGCTGGACATGACGGTGCTGCGGCGTATCGTGAAGGCCTACGGGCTGGACAGCTGGCTGTTGCGGCGGGCACGGCGGGCGCAGGGCTATCGCCGGGCGCGTTACCTCGCGCTGCTGGCTTCGCTGCCGGTGGACGGAGCGGTCGCGGCGCGTGTCGTACGCTATGGAACGAGCCGCAACCGGAGCGTGCGCTTCCAGGCGCTGCTGGTGCGGCTGGCGGCCGAGCCGATGGCGGTGCTGCGGCTGCTGGCCGAGTATGCGTGGCCGCTGACCGAAGCGGAGACAGCGCAGATCATGGCCCTGCTGCGGCGCGGGGTGCTGCCGGTGGCCTACGAACCGCTGGTGACTTCGCCCAGCGGCAACCTGCGGCGGGTGGGGCTGCACATCGTCAGGCAGTTCGGCATCGAGGAGGCCGAGCCGCTGTTGCTGCGCATGCTGGCCGATGCCCGTACGCCCGAACTCGACGCGGAGGCCCTGCGGACGCTCTGTGCGCTGCGGCGTCCGCTGATCCGCCGCGAGGTGCGCGAGTGCGTGGCGCGGATGAGCGCGTCGGAGCGGCGGGCGCTGATCCGCTGCATGGTGCGGGAAAACTATTCGCCACGCTTCCTTCGGCGTATATTCGACGACGGGGAGTGCGGCTACTATGAAACGATGGTGACGACGTATAAACGGTGTTTGGCATGATGACGGTCGTTGTGGTGTTGGCGATGGGGGCGGCGGCATGGGGCTGCGCGGTGCTGGCTTTAGCCATGCGGGCGCGGAATGCGCGGCGGCTGGCCATGGGGCGGCACGGGGCGGCGCTGGCGGCCTCCGACGGGCCGGGCATTTCGGTGCTGTGCAGCGGCGTGGGGCGGCGGCCCGCGCGGGGGGGCCAGCAGGGGGCGGACCAGCGGGGGCTGGAGGTGGTCGGCGGGGGGGGGGCGGGGG
>JAIECN010000112.1 GCA_029068505.1 Alistipes sp. | reverse complement strand
GTGGTGTGCTATTCGACCGACTTCTCGGGCGAATACACCGAAGAAGCCGTGCGGGCCGCGACGTGGATCGACATCACCGATCTGTTCAGCATGCCGACCGACACGGGGGTGACGGACTTGATGTCGGGCGACGTGAACATCACGGCGTTCTACCCCGACGACGAGACGCCGCTGTACTTCAGCTATCATTATCTGGTGGAAGCCTTCGATGCCGCGGCTGCCGGAGGCAAGGGCAACGGCCGCACGCAATGGAACATCAAACAGACGAAATTCAACGGCATTGCGGGCGAATCGTCGACGGTGCTGTACGACCTGCAAGGCGCGAACTGGAAAGTCGTTCTTGCGGACTCGTACGAAGGTGCGACGTCGCTGCCCGACATCAACTCCTCGCGCATCCTGCTGCGCAGCGAATTCCAACCGACGGCAGACCGCGAATGCTGGGCCGTTTCCGGGCCGATCGCCAAGATGAACTACATCAATGACGGCCCCGACAAGGGCGTGGGCATCAAGGCGATGGCCGAAGCGACGCTCCGCAGCTATGAATACACCTATACTGAACCGGGCGAATATACGGTCACGTTCGTAGCCGCCAATGCCAGCGTATACGGCCGCAAGGAAGTGGTGCGCGAGGTAAAGATCGAGATTGTGGAAGACGAGGGCGGTATCACGCCGCCGCAACCCGGGGAGTGGAACCAATAAAATGCAATGACAATGAAAAACCGCATAACTTACATGATTATGGCTGCGGCCGCATGGTTTGCAGGTTGCAGCCAAGAATTCCCTGCCGACACGGCGCATCCTGACGGCGAAGCGGTGCTTTTCGCGGGTGCCGGGCCTGCATCGACCCGCACGGCGATAGACCTCGATGCCGACCGCGGACTGACGATAGCCTGGGCCGAAGCCGACGAAGTGGGCATCTACGGCATGAGCAACGGCCGCTCGACGGGCAACAACTTTGCCTATGTCGCCACGCCGGTCAAAGATGATCCGGCCAGCTGCACTTTCTCGGCGAAAGATCCCTTTTCGATGTTCAAGTGGATCAACAACGCGGCACAAGGATATTATGCCTACTACCCTTATGCTGAGATCAAGGATCGGGAACTCGACGCTGCGGCGCATCCCTTCTCGCTGCCTACAGAACAAGTGCAGGCCGAGGCGGACTCGCCGGCCCACATCGCCCGCTATGGAGTGATGACGGCCGCACCGGTGGAGATCGAAGCCTCGGAGACGAACGCAGGAGGGGGCATCCGCTTCCAGTTCGCCAACATATTCTCGATCGTGGAATTCCGCTTCAAGATGAGTGCCGACTGCCCCGTGGCTTCGGTACCCGTGAAGCAACTGGAACTGGTCTCGGCAGCGGCCGATCTGACCGTTCCGTCGGGAACGATCGACCTGACGCAAGCCGATGCGGCGCAGGCGATCACGGTCGAAGAAGGAAGCCGGAGCGCAACCGTGAATTTCGAGACCTACCCCGGACTGAACAAGAACGGCTACACGAGCATCTGGCTGGTCGTGGCACCAGGCCTCCACCCTGCCGGATCGCTGCGGCTCGACCTGACGGCCATAGACAACTCGCAGAACGCTTTCACGATACCGGAAGCGGTTGAATTCAAACCCAACAGACACTATGTCCGGGAATACGAACTGTCGATCGACGGATTCGTCCAAGCCGACGTATTCGATGCGGAAATACCGGTATTGGAATGCAAGGCGGGCGAACCGCTGACAGTAAAGATGACCGGCGTTGCCGAGAAGATCGACTTCTGGTCGGGCGAAGAAGGGCACGACTATGCGTATTCGGACAAAGACCGGATGCAGGAAGCCCTGATGAGCCTGAATTTCAAGATGCTGCTCAACAGCGGCACGCAACGCCGCCCTGTGCAAGTGAAGTATTCGACCGATTTCGACGGAACGCTGACCGAAGCGGGAATTGTTGCTGCGACGTGGACGGATGTAACCGACGAATTCGACATGACGACCTACATCTATGGTACGGATACGAAAACGACCGTCAGTGCGGCTACCGTACCGCACGATGCCGGAACCGTAGACTGCACTCCGTGGTTTACGGGCGAAGGCCAGAGCTGCTACGTGGCATTCTTCTATACGGTGGAGAAAAACGATCCGGAGTATGTCGACCCCGAGACGGGAACCAAAGAGAAAGGCCGCACCTACTTCTATCTCCACGACAGCTGGGTGCGCGCCCGCTACAAATCGGAATCCTCCTATACGGAAATTTACAAGCAAACTTATACGGAGGGCAACACCGATCCGGCAATGCCCGTCGTGGTGCTCGACTCCAACTTCGGATCGGAAGACGGCACCAATCCGATGCGCAAGTTTTCCTACGGCATCTACACTTCGGTCATCCGTCTGGGGGCGGTTTTCAAACCCACGGTCGACAAGCATTCCTGGCTGGTATTGCCGAAGCTGGTACGGCCCGAGGCGAAGAATGTGGGTAAGGACTCGCCGATCGTCGTGAAGGGTGCGGCGGATGCGCAGCCTGCGACCTATGAATATCTTTTCACTCAACCGGGAACGTATGAAGTGGCCATAGTGGGCACCATGCCGACCCTTGCAGGCGAAAAGAAAATCGTGAAACAAGCTACCGTCACTGTGACGGCAGAATAAACCGAAGCGAACATGAAAAATCATCTCAAAATAGCGTTCCTGCTTGCCGCTGCCTGGGCTTTCGCGGCATGCGGAAAAGACGAGGGCGGACACGACGCGCCCCTGGCGTCCGGCGCGATGGAAGTGCGCGGGAATCTGGTGGACATCCGCACGCTGGCGGCCGGAGAAAAAGTATTTCCGCAACACGACGACTATCTTTTCGGCGAAGATGCCGGCATGCTGTTCGAAGAACCGACCCTGTATGCTGCGGGACTGATGGAGTCGCGGGGGGCCGAAGCCTTCCGCTGCGGCAGTGCGGGAACCGTTCGTCTGGCGACGGACTGCGCCGACATGCAGGCCGACGGCTGGAACGGCACGGACGAAGTGCTGCTGGTGGGCGACATCCCCTACCGCATCTACACCCATGCCTATGCTGCCCCGGGACGATGGGTCGCCGTGCCCGATCCGGAGGGCCGCAAATACACGACGCTGCTTTTTGCTCAACAACTGCGCGTGGCCGATGTGCCGGTGCCGGGCACGGTCATCGCACAGGTAGCCGAATTGCGCGGCCGAACGATCAGCAACGTGTCGCTGGCGATTCTGCCCGACGGCGACTACCTTGCATCCTGCACGGGCGTTTCGCAGGGAGCGTCGCTCTTCGTGTCGAAAGACCGCGGCGCCAGCTGGCGGATGCTTGTGGAAAACGTTACCGAACAAAACGGCATCGCCAACTATTACAACCTGTTCGTATGGGAGGGGAAACTCTATATGATGGGATGCGGCCGCGGCGGTGCGAACCTGATGATCGCCTGCTCGGAAGACAACGGCCTGAACTGGACGCCGCCGACCGTGATCCTGGAGGGCGGATTCCACTCGGCGGTGGTGCCCGTGGTCGTGCATGACGGCCGCATCTGGCGGGCCTGCGAAACGCAAGGTACGGATACGCCGAAAAAACGCCCGTTCGTAGTTTCGGCGCCGGCGGATGCCGATCTGCTGGATGCCGGAAACTGGACGAAATCCAACGAACTGGCTGTCGACAACGACATAACGGTGGACGGCAAGACTGTTACCGAACTGATCGAGGGCAACATGGTGGCGACGCCCGATGGCAAACTCTACAACATCCTGCGTGCCAGCAGCAAGGTGACGAGCCAGCTTGCGGCCCGCGTGTCGGTGGAAAACGAACAGACGCTCCGCTTCACCGCCTCGAACGACATGATCACGCTGCCTGGCGGCGGCAAGAAGTTCACCATCCGCTATGACGAACGCAGCAAACGCTACTGGGCCATCACCAACCCGGCATCGGCGAACATGAAAGGCCAGAAGCACAACGGCATCTATGCGAACGGAATCACCTACGACCTGGTGCGCAACCGCATGGTGCTGTGCTATTCGACCGATCTGAGCACCTGGGTGCAGTACAAGGAGATCGCGTACGATCCCGATCCGTTCTTCCATGGCTTCCAATATGTCGACTGGGTATTCGACGGCGACGACATCGTGGCCGTATGCCGCATGGCTTGTCCCGAAAGCCGGGGGCTGCCCGTCCGGCAGCACGATGCCAACTTCATGAGTTTCTTCCGGATACGCAACTTCCGCAACCTCTGATGTCGTGATGCTTTTACGCTGCATATGCGGACTGCTCTCCGCCCTGCTTCTGTCCGTGCTGCCGCTCGACTGTGCGGCAGTGCCGGACGGCGGCGGAACGCTGGAAGTCAGGGGCCGGCTGATCGACATACGCACGGCGGAGGCGGGCGCGGAAGTCTATCCGCAATACAAACGCCACCGCTTCGGGCGGTCGCTGCCGCAGCGGCTCGCGGGCATGGACTATGCAGTCGGGCTGCGCGAATTCGCCGGCCCGCAAGCTGTGAGGGCATCCCGCGAATGCGACTTGTTGCTGGCGCTGGCCGACACGCTGCCGGACACCGTGCTGTGGCGGGCGACGGGCGACGGATTCTTTGTGAACCGCACCCGATACCGGCTTTTCACGAGACGCTACGACACGCCGGGCGAGTGGATGCCGCTTCCTGCCTCGTGCGCGGGCGGCCCGTCGGCGATGCTTTTCGCCCGCGAACTGCGCGTGGCGGAGACGTCGAAAGTGCCGGGCGTCGTGATCGTCCGGGTGCCGGAACTGCGCCGAACGCACATCACCAATCCGAATCTGATCGTCCTGCCGGACGGCAGTTATCTGGCCGCCTGCAACGGTGTATTCAAACCGCGGCATGCGACCTTGTTCCGCTCGACCGACCGCGGTGCGAGCTGGAAACGCTGGGCGGCAAGTCCGTGCCCGATCAATTTCTACTCGCTGTTTCTGCACAACGGGGTGCTCTACATGATGGGCACCTCGATCCCGAAAGGCAACGTCATAATCTGCCGCTCGGACGACAACGGACGCACGTGGTCGACGCCGGACGAGGAGACGGGCGAGGGAATCGTGCTGCGCGGCCGCTACCACTCGGCCCCGGTGCCGGTGGCGGAACATGCCGGGCACATCTGGCGGGCGATGGAGACCAACGAACCGGGCGAACCGCGCCGGACGTTCGTGCTGTCGGCTCCGGTCGGGGCCGATCTGCTGCAAGCCGCGTCCTGGACGGCTTCCGAAGCGCTCGCCAGCGCGCCGGAATGGATTGCGGAGAGCGACGGAAGAGGATTCCGCCAATGGATCGAAGGCAACGTGGCGATTGCGCCCGACGGAGAACTTGTCAACGTACTGCGGGTGGATGAACATTTGTACGGCCGTTCGGCGGCCATCGTGCACATCAAGAATCCGCACCGACTCGCATTCGATCCGGCCCGGGACATTGTTGAAATGCCGGGCGGCGGGAAGAAATTCACGATCCGCTACGATTCGCTCTCGCGCCGCTACTGGGCACTGGTGTCGGTCGTCAAGGAGGAATACAGAGGCGCCCGGCACGGAGGCATCTATGCAGACGGCATCCATTGCGGCCTGATCCGCAACACACTGGCGCTCGTCAGCTCGCCCGATCTGCGGGAGTGGCGGATCGAACGGATCGTGGTGGAGAGCGACAACCCCTTTTTCGACGGCTTCCAATATGCGGACTGGCGCTTCGACGGCGACGACATGGTGGCTGTGGTACGGCTGGCCATGGAAGAAGAACGGGGACTCCCGACCCGGCAGCACGACGCCAACTTCATGAGCTTTTTCCGCATCCGCAACTTCCGCGAACCGGGAGCGGCGGAGCGGATCGTAACCCTGCACAAACCATAAAACCTACTGAACTATGAAACCAGCAATTCGAAAGCTATTCTTTCTGGCGGCGGCCTGCGTGCTGTCCGTGGCAGAAATTTCGGCGCAGCCGATCTTGCGGCTGCCGTCGGTAATCGGCGACCACATGGTGCTCCAGGAAAACACGACCGTGCGGCTGCACGGCTGGGCCGATCCCAATGCGACGATCACGGTGACCCCCTCGTGGGGCGAAGCCGTGACGGCCAAGGCGGGCTACGACACGAAGTGGGAGGTCGAACTCCGGACTCCTGCGGCGACGTCGGAACCCTGCACGATCACGTTCAAGACCAAGAAAGCGGAAAAGACGATCAACGATGTGCTGATCGGCCAGGTGTGGCTGTGCAGCGGCCAGTCGAACATGAACTGGAGCGCCGCGAACGGCATAGCCGACATGAAGCAGGAACTGACGCAACCCCTGAACCCGCAAATCCGCTTGTTCACCGTGACGAAAAATAGCACGGCGCATCCGCAAGACGACTGCGAGGGACGCTGGGAAGTCTGCGACGCGGAGAGCGCCCGCTATTTCAGTGCGGTGGGCTACTTCTTCGGCAAACGTCTGGCGGCTGAGCTGAACCGCCCGATAGGACTGGTCAACTCCTCGTGGGGCGGCACGCCGGTCGAAGTGTGGACGCCGGCATCGGCGATGGCGAAAGAGGCGAAGATGGTCGCCTCGTGGAAAGAATATGCTTCGGCCCGCCCGGGCTGGCGGATCGGCTCGATCTACAACGCGATGATCCACCCGCTGCTCAACACGGCGTTTGCGGGTGTGATCTGGTATCAAGGCGAATCGAACAAGAGGAATGCGCTGCTCTATGGCGAAGAATTCGGCATGATGATCGAGAGTTGGCGCAAGGCGTTCGGCAAGCAGCTGCCTTTCTATTTTGTGCAGATCGCACCCCATGCCCGCACGGAAGGCGGCATCGCCGGCGCCCTGGTGCGCGAACAGCAGGCCCGTGTGGCGGCGACGGTTTCGGGCACGGGCATGACGGTCGTTTCCGACCTGGTGGACGATGTGACGAACATCCATCCCCGCTACAAGAAAGGAGTCGGCGACCGGCTTGCGGGCTGGGCGCTGGCCGAGGTATACGGTCGTACGGGGAACAAATACAAACATGCCGCATTCCGCTCGGCGGAGTTCAAGCGATCGCAGGCGATCGTGAGGTTCGAAAATGCCGAGGGCGGCATAGTCTGCAAAGACGATGCGATCGTCGGGCTGGAGCTGTGCGACGCTTCGATGAAATTCGTGCCGGCGCAAGGGATGATCGACGACAAGAACAACACCCTGGTGGTGTGGAGCAAGCAAGTGGCCCGTCCGGTGGCCGTGCGCTACTGCTTCAGCGACGGAGCGATCGGCAATCTGTACGATGCTGCGGGACTGCCTGTGGCGCCGTTCCGCAGCGACTCGGACGACCAAGCCGCACCGGCCAAGCGTCCCAACGATGCGACGACCCGCATGACGGTGAAGGCGCAGGGCGAGGGTTTCGAACTGCACAAACTGAACGTGGGTGCGAAATTCTTCGTCAACCGCCCCTATCCGCTGTCGATGGTGCCCGAACGTTTTGCGGGCTTCGACCTGCTGGTGCACTCGGCCATCAAGGACGAAGTACAGCACTGCAAAGTGACGGCGACCGAAAAAGGCCGCATCTATATTGCGGTGCGCCGCAACAACGTCACAGCGGCCGATCTCGACGGCTGGAAACCGGAGCGCAACTCGGAAATACGCTACACGACCCACGACAAGAACAAACCGGGGATTCTTTATGTCTACTATAAGGAAGCGAAAGCCGGACAAACGATCGTATTGCCTCAAACCAAAGATTTCGCGGGCGTGACGCTCCTTGCAGCGAAGATCGAATATGAAAAATAAGATGAAAAAACTGCTTTTGCTTTCGGCTTTGTGCGGCCTGGCCCTGCAAAGCCTGGTGGCGGCCGAACCGCTGCAACATGCCCGGCCAGTAATGGCGGGCGGCGCGGAAGGGCTGGCTCCGATGTCGTTCGGACTGACCTACAGCAACGCACCGCGAGGCTTCGCCTACATCTCGTCCGAAGAATGGCCCGACCTTTTCGTGCTGATCCAGCATGGTATGGCGGGAGCCAAAGGCTTCTGGCGCTGCGCCTACGACCACACGACCGACGACGGATCGCTGGTCTACCGCGAACCGGTGCGTGTGACCACGCCGTGGGACAAAGAGAAAAACCTGCCGTCGATGATTCGGGTTTTCCAGGATGGGAAAGATGTCTATCTGCTGCGTCTCTCGACGAAGAAACTGATAGTGGCCCAATGGGACGGCGCCCAAGGCTTCACGAAGATCGCCGAAACGGAAATCCGCGGACTGAACTACCCTGTCGCCTCGTTCGACTGCATCCGCCGCGGCAAACGCGATCTGGAACTGGCGGTGCTCTGCCACGACGGCCGATCGTATCGTCCGGAGACCTTCAAGGGCGACCGCCAGTCCTATTACGACGGGGCTGAAATCTATCGCGGGGCGCTGCCCGGATCGGGGCTGTTCCGCCTGACGCTGGATGCCGGAAACTGGCGGCAGATTACCGACACGGAACGGGTGGGCCGCGACATGAATCTGGTGATCGGAGCCAGCGAACTGGCCTGCGTACGCTCGGCGGACGGAACCTACGACGGGTATCTGTTTACCAACAAACTGGGCAGCATGAAATTCATCCCCTATCGGAAGAAACTTTCGCCGACCGGTCTGACACCGATCCATGTCATGCGGGACTCGCTGAATGTCCGGGTGCACACGGCTTACAGCGCGCGCGTCATCCCCTATCCTGCGCAGCCGGGAACGACGCAAGACCTGGTAATCGGCGGCGAATCGGCCATGTACCACTACCACTACACGGGCAGCACGCCCGACGGAGCACCGATCTATGCCGATCCGAAACCGATTCTGCAACGCCAGGCGCCGCTCTACGGCGGCTCGCTCACGGTGCCGAACGTGGTGGACTGGGACGGCGACGGCAAGCTGGACATCGTGGCGGGCAACTCGGAAGGCCGCCTGCTGTTCTTCAAGAACAACGGCACGAACGCCTGTCCGGACTATGCCATGCCGGAGGAAGTGTGCGCCGGCGGCAAGCCGATCTGCCTGCGCCCGGGCTATCATGTGGTGCAGGGGCCGTTCGAAGCCTCGTGGGGGTATCTTTGTCCGACGGTCTATGACTGGAACGGCGACGGACTGCCCGATGTGATCGTGGGCGGCTCGCGGGCCAAGTTCGAAGTGATGCTCAACCGCGGCACGCGCGAGAACCCGCAGCTCGACGCACCGGTGCCGCTGAGCGTCGATAACCTGGAACTCTACGGCACGTGGCGCGTGCGGCCGGCGATCGCCCGCGTAGGCGGCCGCAACGTGATGGTGATCATGGACAGCGACAATGCACTGCACATGTACGGCCAAGTGGACGACTACAATGTGGAAGACCTGGGAAAACTGCGGCTGACGGACGGCTCGCAGATCACGGGACACAACAATGCCCTGGAAGCGCTCGGACAGATGGGCCGCGGGAAACTGCGCTTCGTGGACTGGGACGGCGACGGCAAACTGGATCTGCTGATCGGCTCGATCAAACGCTCGTCCTACCCCTCGCCCGACCGCGGTCTGCCCTATGCGCGCTTCGCGAAGAAACAATATGGCTTGCAGGTCATGCTGCTGCTCAATGCAGGCACGAACGAACGGATGGTCTTCAAGGAACCGGTGCAGTTCCAGGTGGACGGCAAGGATTTCCCGCTGGGCGCCCACTCGAACGCTCCGGAACCGTGTTATTTGGGCGACACATCGCACGGCCCGAACCTGATCGTAGGGTGCGAGAGCGGCAAATACTACTTCTTCGAACACGACCGGCTGACGACGGTGGGAATCGACGAATAGCCGGAAAGGCGCATGAGACGAACGAAGCCGGGCAGGTCGCAGAGCCTGCCCGGCCTTTTTGCGATGCGCCTTGGGGGGGCGGAGCGGAAATACCCAGAAATGGGGATTGTGCATTCGGAGCAAAACAACTATCTTTGCTCGTTGAAAACAACCGACACCTTGCTATGCGTCTGTCCGAATTGAAGACCGGAGAATCGGCCGTTATTCTGAAAGTGCTGGGACACGGAGGATTCCGCCGCCGGATCATGGAGATGGGCTTCATCCGCGACCAACGGGTCGAAGTGATCCTGAATGCACCGCTCAAAGACCCGATTCAATATCGGATCATGGGCTACGACGTGTCGCTGCGCCGCAGCGAAGCCGACATGATCCAGGTGCTCTCGGACGACGAAGCCCACGAACTCATATCCGGACCCCATCCGGTCGCTGCGGCGCCCTCCGAACAGCCGCCGATGTACGAACCCAAGCAAGCATGCTGCGGATCGATCGCCGAAGTGGTGCGCACGCGAAGCCACACGATCTGCGTGGCGCTGGTGGGCAATCCCAACAGCGGCAAGACGTCGCTTTTCAACGCCATATCGGGCGGCCACGAGCATGTGGGCAATTACAGCGGGGTGACGGTGGGCGCCAAAAGCGGCGTGCGCACCTACCGCGGCTACCGGTTTCAGATCACCGACCTGCCCGGCACCTATGCGCTGTCGGCCTACACGCCCGAAGAACGTTTCGTGCGCAGGCACATCGCCCGGGAAATGCCCGATGTGATCATCAACTCGGTGGTGGCGTCCAATCTGGAGCGCAACCTCTATCTGACGACGGAACTGATCGATATAAACCCGCGCATGGTTGTGGCGCTCAACATGTTCGACGAACTGACGGCCAGCGGCGCGCAACTGGACTACGAAAATCTGGGCCGGATGCTCGGCGTGCCGATGGTGCCGGTCGAGGCGCGCAACAACCGGGGGATCGACGACCTGCTGGACACGGTGATCGCGGTCTACGAAAACCGGGACGAACGCGTGCGCCACATCCACATCGGCCAAGGCGCGGTGATCGAAGAAGGGCTGCGGCGCCTGAACGGCGACATGAGCCGCCATGCCGACCAGCTGCCCAAGAGCTTCCCGCCGCGCTACTTCGCGATGAAGATGCTGGAAGGCGACCGGCAAGTGAACGAACAACTGCGGCTGTGCGAACGCTATCCGGCGTGGGCCGAAATGGCGGCCCGCGAATCGGCGCGCATAGTCAAGGAAGCGGGCGAAGATGTCGAAACGGCGTTCGCCAACCGGAAGTACGGCTTCATCTCGGGCGCGCTGAAAGAGACCTACACCCCAGGCCGGAGCGAAGAAGCGACGACCACGGCGCTGATCGACTCGCTGGCGACGCACAAACTGTGGGGATTTCCGATCTTTTTCTTCCTGATGTGGTTCATGTTCTGGTGTACGTTCTATCTGGGGGCCTATCCGCAGGCGTGGATCGAAACGCTGGTCGGCTGGCTCGGCACGGGCGTCGATGCCCTGCTTCCGGCCGGAGCGCTGCGCGACCTGCTGGTCGACGGCGTGATCGGCGGCGTGGGGGCCGTGATCGTGTTCCTGCCCAACATCATGGTGCTGTATCTCTTCAAATCGTTCATGGAAGATTCTGGCTATCTGGCCCGTGCGGCTTTCATTATGGATCGGGTGATGCACCGCATCGGACTG
>JAIECN010000111.1 GCA_029068505.1 Alistipes sp. | reverse complement strand
CGTGCGGAAGAGGCGAAAGTAAAACTTTTATGATCGCTTTGGGAGGGTTATGCCGAGGAGCCGGGCGTTGCAGAAGCGGGGTGCGCCTGAGAAATACAGAACCGTCCCGACCAGGAACGAATCCGGTCAGAACGGTTGCGCGAGGTCGGATCGGCCGCTGCGGTTTTTTCGGAACGCGGGCGGCAATGGCGGTCAGTCGATCCGGCTTGTCAATAGTTTGATGGCGTTTTCGGGGACGATTTCTATCGTGCGGGCCGACGCCGGCACGAGGACGGTCTCGCCCTGGTGCAGGGGCATGCGCCGACCCTGATCGTCGACGAGGGTGCCGCGTCCTTCGACGCAGATCGCCACGAGGAACGAATCCGTGGCGGAGAGGTCGAGTGTATGGCGGCGGGTCAGATCGAGAAGCGAGGTGCGGAAATGGGGGCATGCCACCAGCTCGGTTTCGCATTCTTTGCGCCGTTCGTAGCGTGTGCGGTAGTCGGCTTCGGCCGAGTAGTCTATAGCCTCCCTGGCCAGTTCGGTGTGAAGCTCGCGCAGGTTGCCGTCAGCATCGCGGCGGTTGTAGTCGTAGATGCGGTAGGTCAGGTCGGAGGTCTGCTGGATTTCGGCCACTAATGCGCCGGCGCCCAAGGAATGGATGCGGCCGGCCGGCAGGTAGAACACGTCGCCCGGGGCGATCGGATGATCGGCCAGCAGTTCGGTGAGGGTATCGGCGGCCACGCTGGCTTCGTAGGCTTCGGGCGTGGTCGCCCGGCGGAATCCCGAGTAGAGACGTGCCCCTTCGGCGGCGGCGATCACGTACCACATTTCGCTCTTGCCGTTGGTGTTGTGGCGTTTGCGGGCCAGCTCGTCGTCGGGGTGCACCTGGATCGAAAGATCGCGGCGCGCATCGATGAATTTGACCAGGAGCGGGAACGTGCAGCCGAAACGTTCGAAATTTTTGCGGCCCAGCAGCCGTTCTTTTTCGCGGGCGAGCAATTCTTCCAGCGTCATTCCGGCGTCGGGGCCTTCGGCCACCACCGAGACGTTGCCCGCAACGCCCGACAGCTCCCAGCTCTCGCCGATCCGTTGCTGCGTTGTTGCGATTCCTTTGTAGGGGGCGATCCGGTCGCCGCCCCAGAGCATCGATTTAAGAATGGGTATGAATTTGTACATCGGTTTCTTCGGTATGTTGCCGTCTTGTCCGCAAGACACGGCGGCCGCCGCGCCGCGGCGGTCAGAGGAACGGAACCGCGTCGCCGCTTTCGGCCCGTGAAGATCGGGCGGCCGACTCGGGAACGGGCGTACGCGTGTAGGTCGAGATGTCGTTCGTGCCTGCGGCCTGCCACTTCATCGTCTGTTCGGTCAGGTAGACTATCGTATAGGAGCTGCCCCAGGAGTTGCCGTCGTCGTAACGTCCGCTGACGGTGGCCGTGGCGGCATCGAACGAGAACGTGCCCGGCAATTGCTGGAATCCGTGCGACACGATGTTCTGGTAGAGCACGAACGTGAGGTCTTCGTTCAGCCGCAGATAGACCTCCGCCGGGAACTCCTTGTCCACCGACCATTCCGTCAGGCGCCATTCTCCGGCGAACTCTTTCACCTGGATCGTGCCTGCGGGCTGCGGGGGAAGCTCCGGTTCTTGGATGTCGTTTTTGCTGTCGCCTCCGCAGGCGCAGAACATGAGCGCGAAAACGATCCACGCCGATTTGCAGAATCTGTTCATTATATTATGGTGTCGATGGCAGCCGGGCGTTTCCGGCTGCAAGTTGTGTTTACAAATATAGAAGTTCGGTTTCAAAAATCAAAACATGGGGCATTTTTATTAGGACAAAATTATTTTTTCGGCGTTTCTGTCCGGTTTTTTGTAAAATATTCCTATCTTTATCCGCGCACCTCGTTGTTTTCGGTGTGTAGAAATAGTTCAGATGCGACCTATGAGAAAACTCTTGCTTTTTGCGGCATTCCTTGCGATGGCCGCATGTACTGAAGATACGATCGATCAAGGTATGGCCGAGGCGGATCGTCCGATGATCGCGGCCCCCCCCCAAGGGGCCGAAGCCGGACGCCTGGCGATTCGGGTTTCCGACGAGCTGGCCGCGCGGCTCGAAGCCGCTGCAACGACCCGCAGCGGCGACCCGGCGACCCGTTCGGGCGTCTCCGAAATGGATGCCGTGCTCGGAGAAATAGGTGCCGAGCGGTTCGAACGCATGTTCCCTTACGAAGAACGTTTCGAGGAGCGGCACCGGGCTTTCGGGCTTCACCGGTGGTATACGGTGCGTTTCGATGCCGCTGCGGATCTGGGCGCCGTAGCGGCTGCGCTGCGCTGCGTCGAGGGGGTCTCGGACGTGCAGTATCGGCGCCGGATCCGATCCCTGCGCGAGGGCCGCATGGTGCCGGCCCCGGCGTCGGAGCCGGCTGCTGCGACTCGGGCCGACATGCCGATGAACGATCCCCGGCTTGCCGAACAATGGCACTACCGCAACACCGGGGCGATATGGAACATGGAAGACAATCGTGTCTTCCGCGCCAAGGTCGGGGCTGACGTCAACGTGTTCGACGCCTGGCGTCTTTGCACCGGTGCTCCGGAGATCGTGGTCGCAGTGCTCGACGAGCCGGTGCAGTATACGCATGCCGATTTGGCGGACAACATGTGGACCAATCCCCGGGCCGGGCAGGAGGCTGCCTACGGCAATGACTTGCACGGCTATAATTTCTGCAACAGAACCGACAAGATCGATTGGCAGTCGAACTATTATGATTCGGAATACGGCATGTGGATGTATGCCGATCACGGCACCCATGTGGCAGGAACGATCGCCGCTGTGAACGGCAACGGCAAGGGCGTCTGCGGCATCGCCGGCGGAGCGAACGGTGCCGGCGGGGTGAAGATCATGACTTGCCAGATTCTCGACAGCGACGGCGACTATTCCAACGACGACGATGCCGCTGCGGCCCGCGCGTTCGTCTATGCCGCCGACCGCGGCGCTCTGATCGCGCAATGCAGCTGGGGCTACAGCACCGACATGGCGACCCAGCAGCAATGGATCGGCAACGACAACGGCGCCGAAAAGGCGGCCATCGACTACTTCATCGAGGTGGCCGGCACGGACGATCCCTCGTCGCCGTTGAGCGGCGGGCTGGTGGTCTTCGCCGCGGGCAACGACGGCGACTTGGTGGGCGATCAGCTGATGTGGCCCGGGGCCTATGCTCCGACCGTGGCCGTGGCTTCGATGGCGCCCGACTTCTTGCCGGCCTATTATACCGATTATGGTTCGTGGGTCGATATCACGGCCCCCGGCGGCGATTATCTTTTCAGCGAAAAGGGCGCTGTGTTGAGTACGATCCTCGACGATCCCTCCATGCGCTTCCGCGACGGCCGCACTTCCGGGTACGGATACATGCAGGGCACCTCGATGGCATGTCCCCATGTCTCGGGTGTTGCGGCGCTCGGCCTGGCCTATGCAGCCAAGTTGGGCAAGCGCTATACGCTCGAAGAGTTCAAGACTTTGCTGCTCAGCAGCACCAACGACATCGACACCTATCTGAAAGGACAAAAATCCTATATCAATGCCTACGGTTTCTGGTCGGCGCTCGACATGACCGATTATCGGCGCAAGATGGGCGCAGGCTATGTCGATGCCTACCGGTTGCTGCTCAACATCCAAGGCATGCCGACCATCTACATCAAGCGGGGCGTCGAGTCCGAAGTCGATCTTTCGGAGTTCTTCGGGGCTGCGGCTTCCGGTGCGACTTTCAAGATCGAGGTGACTCCCGAGACCACGGACAAGTTGTCGATGGCCGCGCCGACGGCCCGCGACGGCAAACTTTTCCTTGCGTGCGGCAAGACCGGAGTGGGAACCCTGCGGCTTTCGGCTTCGGTCGGCGGAACATCGCTGTCCCAGGAGCTGGCCGTCATCGTCCGCGAATCGGTGGCCGACAACGGCGGCTGGCTCTAAAAAGTGGCGTGTTATGGAATGGAATCTTATCGTGCGGCTCTGCGTGGCCGGGCTTTGCGGCACGGTCATCGGACTGGATCGTGAGTATCGCGTGAAAGATGCGGGTTTCCGCACCCACTTCCTGGTGGCCTTGGGCAGTGCGTTGATGATGATCGTTTCGCAGTATGGTTTCGAGGAGTTTCTCGCCGCCCACGACGGGGCGCGGTTCGACCCCGGACGGATCGCTGCACAGGTGGTGAGCGGCATCGGTTTCATCGGCGCCGGTACGATCATACTGCACCGGCGTCTGGTGCGGGGCCTGACTACGGCGGCAAGTCTTTGGGCCACAGCCGGCATCGGATTGGCGGCCGGTGCCCGGATGTACGATCTGGCCGGCGCGGCCACTTTGCTGACGTTGTTCGGACTGGAGGCGCTGTCGCTCTTTTTCGGCGGCTTGGGCCGCAAGCGCACCATGGTCGTCTATTCTGCACCGACGCGGAGTGCGCTCGATGCCATGTTCGACAAGTTGCAGATTTCCAAATATACGGTGGTTTCCTACGAGGTCGAGGTGCTGCGCAACGATGGCGCAACGATCTATGTCGCCACTTTGATCATTCGGGCCAAAACGTCGTCCGAAGCTGGAGAATTCATCGATCTGCTGCGTACGCAGCCCGATATCACGGTCGAGCGGATCGTCTGATCCCCGGATGCTGCATGAACACTTAAGCGAGTTTCCGATCGATCGGTGCAGGGCCGTTTCCTGCGGATCGGGAAGCGTGCCGAGAACAAATCGGATAGCCCCCGGTATTATTATACCAGGGGCTTTGTGTTGTCGAGGGGCGCTCGATAGACTCAAAACCAGCGGTAAACCTCGGTCAACATGCTGTCCCGTGCCATGTCGTTGGGGTTGGTGCCGGGAACGCCCTCGGGTATTTCTTCGCCCAACTTTTCGAACAACTCGATCCAGAATGCCGGCATCGAGCCGTCCGTAGCCCGGAAATTCATGGGCCGTGCAGGGAAGATGCGGTCTCCGGCAGGGGTGAGGTAGCTTTCCCATACCAACTCGCTGCAATACATACGGCTGTTGTCGGGCCAGAACGAATAATCGTAGGGCTGTCCCAAAAATGTGCGGGCGCGACGCACGGAGGCTGCGATGCCGGCAGTGTCTTTGAGACGCTTTGCGACGACGAGCGGCCGCCCGTTCGCGTAGGCCGATTTGTTCAAAAAATCCTGCAATGCAGTCATGCGTACGCCGCCGTTGGAGGTGGCCTCCAGCACCGAATCGGCCCGGTCGCCGATGACGGCGATTCCGACATGGGTGAACTTCAATGTTTCCCCCTTGCCTGTCGCAGCCATGATTGCGCTGCCCATTGCCGATTCTTGTCCTGCTTGAAACAGCAGGTCGCCCGTGCGGATCGGTTGTTCGTTGCGTGCGCATGCGATCAACATGCCGGATATACCTATATATAATAATAGCTTTCTCATCATATCGATTCCTTGTGTATGAATTCCTGGTCGATCCACAGTGTGGCCGTTTGTCCTACGAAACGGAGCATGGTATGTTGGGGGCGGCTGGGCTGCCGGAAAAGAATCCGACGAGCCACTCCTGCCACAAGCGTTGGCGCGTCGTGTCGTCGGAGATGATTTCGACTTGGCCTGTCAATGACACGCTGTTCTTGTCATCGCTGAAACAAAGGCCGGCTTTGGGGCTAAACCGGAAGTCGTGTACCTTTGCGGCTTCCGTCCGCATTCGTTCCGAAGTCATCGGGGCGGCTTAGCGGCATGCCGCAGCTTTTGCAGATCGTCGGTTGCATTTTGCGTATTGTATTGAGTTCGGTCGGTCGGCGGGCGGCTCCGGTCGGTCTTCTTATCGTTGTTCCGGAGTCGCCATTCTCTTTTTGCCGGCCGGCATGTCGCAAATATATTAAAATTTTTTCAAAATTAACTTATTTACTTATAGCCGGGTGTAAAA
>JAIECN010000110.1 GCA_029068505.1 Alistipes sp. | reverse complement strand
CCCCCAAACATGCAACGGCTGCTTCTCCGAACCGCGAACCGCGTCCGTCCTCGAACTTAAAATCCCGTATTTCGCACTTTCCCATCGGCACCGGCTTCTTCGCGCCACGCTTCCCGCGCGCTTAAAGTTAAAACACGACGCAACTATACGCTCCGATTCAAAACCACACTACAATGACACAGAGATAGTTACACAGATAGGAAATTAAAAATAACAGCTCTTTGCAGATGCTTGGACGCAGCGCACGGAGAGGGCGTTCGCACGGTTGGCGGTGTTCAGCGGGTTCACGTCGCCCGAGCCGAAGGTCAAGTGGCTCGCGTTGATATTGCCAGCCGCGTAGGACGAAGAAGCCCAATAGGCTCCGCGCGCGCCGACATTCGTCAAGGCTCCCGACGATTCGTTGCGGTAGCCCGCGGCAGGAGCGAATAGCAATCGCTGGAATGAATGGCCCGGAGAGGCCTGCGACGGCAGCCCCGGGACAGACTGGGATAAATAACTAACGGCACCGCAGAACAACAGATGCTTCTGCCTTCTGCGCCTTAGGCCGTCAGTGGATTGCTGAATCTGCATGCCACGCTGGCCGGAACTTTAGCCCCGGCCACTCCGGGCAAAAAGAGCTGTTATCCAAAGGCTTTCGCCCGAAAAAGCGCCCGACGCCGCGTCAAAGCGTGCGCCGCAACGCAAGCCCCGCCGCTCTACCCTGCGATCAACCCCGCCCGGCAAAAAGAGAAATCGCCTTCCCGGGCAATGATGATATGATCCAGCAACCGGATATCGAACAACGCCGCAGCGCGTGCGACCCGCTCGGTCAGCACTTTGTCCTGCGGACTGGGCACGGCGGCACCCGAGGGATGGTTGTGGATGAGGATCAACTGCGTGGCCAGCAGCTCCAGCGCCCGCTTGACGATCAGCCTATGGTCGACGACCGTGCTTTGCACGCCGCCCTGGCTGACGCGCTGGCGCTCCAATATCCGGTTCGAGGCGGTCAGATAAACGGCCCAGCACTCCTCGTGGGGCAGTTTTTCGAGCCGGGGCCGGAACAGCCGCACCGCATCGTCCGACGAGGTTATGGAGTCGGCCTCGACCGCCCTGGCTTCGGCAACGCGCCGGCCGAATTCGGCAGCGAGGGCAAGCGTCCGGGCACGCCGCAATCCCAATCCGCCGATCATCCGCAGGCGGGCCGGATCTTCGTCGGCGAGCCGCACCAGCGCCCCGCCGCAAGCCTCCCACAAAGCGTCGGCGGCCTGCGGATCGTCGACCAGCAGAGTCAGCAACTCCTTGTCGGAGAGCGCGCCGACGCCGCGCGAAGCCATCTTGTCGCCAAGCACCTTCATGACGCAATCAACTGCTGAGCCGGTCGAAACGATCCAGCAAGGTGGCGCACTGCTCGTCGGTCAGGCATTCGGCCACGGAGCAGGCGGCCTGCTGCTCGGCCTCCTTCTTGGAATCGCCGGAGCCGTGTCCGACCTCGATGCCGTCGATCAGGGCGGTAGAGAAAAAGACCGGATGATTGGCCGCGTAGCCCTTGTCGTGCTCGGTACGGAACATGATGCTCCGGTGGTTCTTCTGACACCACTCGATCAACCGGCTCTTGTAATCGGTCTCGGAGGAAGTCAGCTCCTCCAAGTTGAGGTGGTTCCCGAAGATGTCGTTGATCAACAGCCGGTTGACGAACTCGTAGCCCTGATCGAGGTAGACGGCCCCCATCATGGCTTCGAACGCATCGCCGTAGATGTGCTTCTGAATCACGGAGGCGCCGCCGTTGGAGATGACGAAACGATCCAGCCCAAGGTTCAGCGCCAACCCATTGAGCGACTGCCGGGAGACGATCCGGGAACGCAGCTGCGTGAGGAATCCCTCGTCGCGCCCCGGAAACTCGATGAAAAGGTAATCGGAGGTCACGGACTCGATGACGGCATCGCCCAGAAACTCCAGCCGCTCGTTGTTGACCGTCTGCCCATCCTCCAAAACCAAAGAAGCTGACTTGTGAATCAAAGCCAGCTTGTAAAGCTCGATGTTATGCGGGATGAACCCGAACATATCATCGATCATTCTGAAATACGTCTTATCTTGTCCGCAGCGTCTCCGGAAAGGCCGCAACAAAAAATCCCACACGGCGCGGAAAAATCTGAAGATCAGAACTTGCGGAAGATAACCGTAGCGTTGTGTCCGCCGAAGCCGAACGTGTTGCTCAAGGCGCACTTCACTTCGCGGTGCTGCGGCTTGTCGAGCGTGAGGTTCAGTTTCGGGTCGATCTCGGGATCGAGTTCGGCGCAGTTGATCGTCGGGGGCACGATGCCCTTGGTGATGGCCATGATGCAGGCCAGCGCCTCGACGGCACCGGTAGCGCCCAGCAAGTGTCCGGTCATGGACTTGGTGGACGAAATGTTGGCCTCATAGACATGATCGCCCAGCACGCCCTTGACGGCTTTCAGCTCGGCGATGTCGCCCAGAGGCGTCGAAGTGCCGTGCACGTTGACATAATCGATGTCCTGCGGCTGGATGCCGGCGTCCTTGATGGCGTCGCGCATGGCTTTCATGGCTCCCACGCCCTCGGGATGGGGCGCCGTGAAGTGGTGGGCGTCGGCCGACTCGCCGCCGCCGACGAACTCGCAGTAGATCTTGGCACCGCGGGCCTTGGCATGCTCCAACTCTTCGAGCACCAGAGCGCCCGCACCTTCGCCGACGACGAAGCCGTCGCGATCCTTGTCGAAAGGCCGCGAAGCATGCGCCGGGTCATCGTTGCGCGTGGAGAGCGCCTGCATCGAATTGAAACCGCCGACCGACGGCTCGTTGACCGCGGCCTCGGAACCGCCCGTGACGATCACGTCGGCCTTGCCGTAGCGGATGGCGTCGAAAGCGGCGATCAATCCGTGGTTGGAAGAAGCGCAGGCCGAGACGGTACAATAATTGGGACCCATGAACCCGTACTTCATCGAAATGAACCCGGCAGCGATATCGGAAATCATGCGGGGGATGAAGAACGGGCTGAAACGCGGCGTCATGCCGCCCTCGGCGTAACCGATGCACTCGTCGAAAAACGACTTCAGACCGCCGATACCCGAAGCCCAGATCACGCCGACCTGCTCCTTGTCGAGCTTCTCGAAGTCGAACGCGGCGTCCTCGACGGCCTGCGTGGCGGCGATCAGCGCATACTGCGTGAAGAGGTCGTACTTACGCACCTCCTTGCGGTCGAAATACTGCGCCGGATCGTAATCCTTCACTTCGCAAGCGAACCGGGTCTTAAATTTTTCGGCATCGAAATGAGTAATGGGCGCGGCACCGCTGACACCTTTCTCCAGATTCGAAAAATACTCCTCTATGTTATTGCCGAGCGGGTTGATCGTACCGATACCCGTAACGACTACTCTTCTTTCAGCCATGAATTCAAAGCCTTTGTGTGAAATGAATTAAAAAAACGCTCTACCCTGGAATCCCCTCGCGAGGAGGGGATTCGGGGCCGCCGAGCGTCGAAATCGCCGGAGAGACCGGCGACTCGATGAATCTGCGGAAAAAAACGGTAAAACTATTTCTTGTGCTCTTCGATGTACGAAATCGCATCGCCGACGGTAGCGATCTTCTCGGCGTCCTCGTCGGGGATCTGGATATCGAAAGCCTTCTCGAACTCCATGATCAACTCTACGGTGTCGAGCGAATCCGCACCCAGGTGGTTGGTGAAGCTGGCCGTGGGCACTACTTCCGACTCCTTGACGCCGAGTTTGTCAACGATGATCTCGACAACTTTAGCTTGAACTTCAGACATGATTTTAAAATTTTAGTTAAACAATTATTGAAAAAAGTTCTCTATTGATTTCCGGCATTATTTTGCGCAAAAGTAACACTTTTTTTATTACTTTTGACAAAACGCCACTTTTTTTTATTCACAAAATATTCGACATTCAGAACATTTTGGCACATAAAAAACTAAAAACCATAACCTTATGAAACTTCTGCTAATCTCCAATTCGACCAACGCCGGGGAGGAGTACCTGCGCTACCCGCTCCAGGAAATCGCGCGCACGTTGGCAGGCGTGCGCGAAATAGCTTTCGTGCCCTACGCTGCGGTGACCTTCTCCTATGCGGAGTACGAACGTAAGGTGCAGGCGCGGCTGGCCGAAATCGGCATCCGGGTGCGCTCGGTGCACAGGGCGGCCGACCCGGCCCGCATGATCCGCCGGGCCGAGGCGGTCTGCGTGGGCGGCGGCAACACTTTCGCCCTGGCGAAGAAGATGCAGGAGCAGGGTCTCATGCAGGCGATCCGCAACCGCATACGGGCCGGCGTGCCCTACGTGGGCTGGTCGGCCGGGAGCAACGTCTGCTGCCCGACGATCTCGACCACGAACGACATGCCGATCGTCGAGCCGTCGTCGTTCCGGGCGATCGGCGCGGTGAAATTCCAGATCAACCCCCACTATCTGGACGCCAATCCGGCGGGCCACGCGGGCGAGACGCGCGAACAGCGCATCCTGGAGTTCATCGAGGCCAATCCGCGCCGCTGGGTGGTCGGGCTGCGCGAGGGCTGCATGCTGCGCTGCGAGGAGGGCCGGCTGGAACTCATCGGAAGCCGTCCGATGCGCATCTTCAAGAAAGGGCAGACGCCTTTCGAAGCGAATCCGGGCGACGACCTCTCGTTCTTATTATAAACTCGTTCTTATTATAAATAGGTATGGCATCGACGGACACCGATCGCAGCCGCCCGGCCCGGCTCTCGACCCCGACCGGCGAGACGGGCGCCCGCGGCGAACGGGCCGCAGCGGAACATCTGCGGGCCGCGGGCTACGAAATTTGCGCCATGAACTGGCGGCAAGGCCGCTACGAGCTGGACATCGTGGCCCGCAAGGCAGGGATGCTGCATATCGTGGAGGTGAAAACCCGCCGCCGCGGTTCACTCACTCCGCCCGAAGCGGCGATCACGCCCCGAAAGTTCCGCGCCCTGCATCGGGCCGCGAGCAGCTACCTGCGGGCCACGGGCGAAGAGGCCGAGGTGCAGTTCGACCTGGCTGCCGTGGAGCTGGCGCCCGACGGCACGACGCATGTGCAGCTGGTCGAACACGCCATGGAATACAACTGGTAGGCACGAACGGCCGCGGCATGCCGCGAACCCGAGCGGAATTTTGCATTTCAGACAAAAAATGCTATCTTTGTGGTGCCAGAGCCGCATTTTCCGGACCCAGGAGACGCAACGAAGCGTCTCCCGACAGCCCCGGCAGGCGGAAAAAGCGATCGCAGACCCGGCACGGACGAGGAACGCGCGCCCCGCGAACACGCCCGTGAAGCGTGGCGGCCGCCTTGTTTTAAACCCAACATCCAAACGGCATAACGTTCATGTGGATCTATAATTTCGGGCTGACGCTCTACGCATGGCTCATCCGGCTTGCAGCCCCGAAACACCCCAAGGCCCGGCTCTGGGTGGAAGGACGCCGGGAACTCTTCAAACGCATGGCCCAGCGGATCGATCCGTCCGCACGCATCGTGTGGGTGCACGCCGCGTCGCTGGGCGAGTTCGAGCAGGGGCGCCCGATCATCGAAAAGTTGCGGGCGGCGCACCCCGAGTACAAGATTCTGCTGACTTTCTTCTCGCCCTCGGGCTACGAAATACGCAAGAACTACGAGGGTGCGGACTACATCTTCTACCTGCCCATCGACACCCCCCGCAACGCACGCCGGTTCCTGGCCATAGCCCATCCCGAGGTCGCCATCTTCGTAAAATACGAGTTCTGGCTCAACCTGCTGGGCGAGCTGCGCCGCCGCAAGATCCGCACCTATGTCGTCTCGGCGATCTTCCGCCGCGATTCGATCTTCTTCAAGCCCTACGGGGGCATGTGGCGCCAGGCGCTGGAAGCGTTCGACGCGATGTTCGTACAGAACGAGGAGTCGAAGCATCTGCTCGCCGAACTGGGATTCGACAACACGGTGGCAGCGGGCGACACGCGCTTCGACCGGGTGGCCGAAATCGCACGCGCAGCCCGCAAGATCGAGATCGTCGAGCGGTTCAAAGGGGAATCGCGGCTCTTCGTGGCCGGTTCGACATGGGAGCCGGACGAGGAGCTGCTGATCCGGCTGTTGGCCGATAATCCGGATATAAAATTCGTGGTCGCACCCCACGAGATGGACGAAGCGCGCATCGCGCGCCTGCTGGCGGCCGCTCCGGGAGCGTCGCTCCGCTACACGCAATGCGGCCCGGAGACGGACTGCGCCTCGAAACGGCTGCTGGTGCTCGACACCGTGGGGCTGCTCTCGTCGGTCTACGGATATGCGACTTGGAGCTACATAGGCGGCGGATTCGGCGTCGGCATCCACAACACGCTCGAAGCGGCGACTTTCGGTCTGCCGATCGCATTCGGACCGAACTACCGGAAATTCAAGGAGGCGCGCGACCTGGTGACGCTGGGCGCAGCGCAGGCGGTGGAAAACTACGAGCAGCTGCAAGCCTGGTTCGCACCGCTGCGCGACGATGCGGCATTCCTAGAACAGACGAGCCGCACGGCAAAAGACTACACGCTCAAGCACCAGGGAGCTACGGAACTGATCGTCCGCACGATCTTCCACCAATAAAATCCAAGCAAAGAAAAACCGTCTATATACTTCAAGGGTGCTTCTCGTATCCGAGCTGTTCTCGCGGCTGTAGCCGCACCCCGTTGAGAGCAGGGTTTTCCAAGCATCCGCCCCCCGGAAGATACCGCCCCACTGCGTTCCGACAGTGAGCGGGACGAAGCACTCGTCTACGATTTATCGGTCATGATGCCCAGCACGAGCCGGTCGGTTTCGCACATGCCGTCGCGCCCGATGTCGGTCAAGTTGCGGATGCACTTGTCGACATCCTCGTCGATGATCCCCTCCACGGGCGTCACGCAATGCCCGTCCATAGCCATCAAAGCCGACAGCACGGCCGTCGAAACGCCGCTGGCCAGTTTCATGGCGCAGCTGGGCTTGGCTCCGTCGCAGATCATGCCGGTGAGGTTGGCGATCATGTTCTTGACGGCGGCCGTGACCTGGGCGAATCCGCCGCCCATCAGGTAGACGATGCCGCAGCTCGACCCCGTGGCAGCCACCACGCATCCGCACAAGGCGGAAAGGCGGCCCAGACTCTGCTTGATATAGATGACGGTCAGGTGGCTGAGCACCAGCGCCCTGACGAGGCGTTCCTCGTCGGCACCGGTCTCTTCGGCATAGACCGCCACAGGAAGCGTGGCGGCGATGCCCTGGTTGCCGCTGCCAGAATTGCTCATCACGGGGATCATCGCCCCGGCCATGCGGGCGTCGCAGGCAGCCGACGTGGCGGCGAGAATCCGCGAAAAGATCGAATCGCCGATGACCTTCAACTCGCGCTCGCGCCGCAAGGTGCGGCCCACGCAATGGCCGAACTCGCCGGCAAAAGAACGCTCGGCCGCAGCTGCATTGAGCCGCCGGGCCTCAAGAATGAAACGCAGCTCCTCGACGGGCGCGGTGAGGGCGAAGTCCCACACCCGCTGCAACGAAAGAGGCACTTCGTCGTCCGGGGTCTCGGCACTGCCGTGCGCCCGCCGGTCCAGCCGCACGTCGCCGTCGGCCTGCAGGAAGACGAAATCGGTATGCCCGCCGGCGATGACCGCCACGGCGCGATGTCCGGCCGCCGAAGTCTCGACCTCGATATATAGTTTCTCGGAGATATCCTCTTTGAGCGCTATGGATATCCGCTTCTGGTCGATATACGCCCGTCCCTGCTCGACGGCCCGGGGCGTGACGTCGCACAGCACTTCCAGCCCCCGCTCGGAACGTCCGATCAAGGCGCCCAGCGCCACGGCTATGGGCAAGCCGATCATTCCCGTGCCGGGGATGCCGACACCCATGGCATTCTTGAGGATGTTGGCGCTCAACCGCACGTCGATCCGCTCGGGCACGCACCCGAGCAACTCGGACGACCGCGCGGTGCACAACGCCACGGCTACCGGCTCGGTGCATCCGATGGCCGGCACGACCTCGCGCCGGATAAGATCGATGATACGCTGACGTTCGGGCTGGGGAATCATAGTAGCGAAATTAAATCCAAACAAGATAAAAAAGGCCGAACCCAAGCCGTCCGGCCGCATTATCCTTATACAAAAATAGAAAAATAATCGGCAGAAACGTTATATTTGCAACAAAATCATCAGAAATCGCACACCCTATGGACAGCCCCATGCCCCATACGTTCTATTTTTCGCCCACAGGCACCACCCGCCGCATCGCTGCGGCCATCGCCCGAGGAATCGCAGGCACGGCGGCGACCGCCGAGACGGACCTCACGCAAGCGCCGGCCCCCGCCTGGACTGCCGGCCCCGAAACGGTGGTTATACTTGCGGCGCCGGTATACGGCGGCCGCATTCCGTCGGTGGCTCTGGAGCGTATGGACCCGCTCCACGGCAACGGCACGCCGGCCGTGATCGTCGCAGTCTACGGCAACCGGGCATTCGACAAAGCCGCGGCCGAACTGGCCGCATGGGCCGAACGGCACGGATTCCGCCCTGTTGCAGCGGCCGCATTCATCGGCGAACACTCCTACAGCTCGCCGGAGACCCCCATTGCAGCAGGACGTCCCGATGCCGAAGACCTGGCCGAGGCAACCGCTTTCGGAGAGCGCATACGCGAAAAACTCCGCCGCAACGACCTTCGGGCTGTCGACGTCCGTCGTCTGCACTCGCCCCGCACGCCGCTATGGCCCATGCTGCGGTTCATCGGCTTCGTGCTGGCCTACCTTTGGCGGCAGCGCAAAAATCCGGTCGCCGGCACTCCGGTCGCCGATGCGGAGCGCTGCACCGGGTGCGGCCGCTGCGCATCGCTCTGCCCGACGCAAGCCATCGCCCCCGGCGACGAACAGCGCACCGATCCGACGCGCTGTCTCCGGTGCTGCGCCTGCGTGAAAGGCTGCCCGGCAGGTGCGCGCACATTCGAAACGCCGTTCGCCGCCGCACTCTCCCGCAACTTTTCGCGGCGCAAACCGCCCGTAACGCTCTTATGAACATCGAACGGCTCGCCAATCCCACGGCCCCGGAACTCGATGCGCTGACCGACCTTTGGGAAGTCTCGGTGCGGGCCACGCACGACTTTCTTGCGCCCGAGGATATCCCGCTCTACCGCCGGCTCGTACGCAAAGAAGCGCTTCCGGCCGCAACGCTCTACGTATTGCGCGACAACGACGGTAGCTTCGCAGCTTTCGCCGGCACCGAAGGCGACAAACTCGAAATGCTTTTCGTAGCTCCGACCCAATTCGGCCGGGGACTGGGCAGCAAGCTGGCAAACTACGTCGCGACGCATTGCGGAGTACGACGTGTCGATGTCAACGAACAGAACGAACAAGCAGCGAAGTTCTATGCCCGGCTCGGATTCCGCATCGTCGCGCGCGACGCCTGCGACCCCTCGGGCAAGTCCTACCCCATCCTGCACTTGGAACGATAAAAAAGAGAACCCCGCAGCGGAGTTCTCTTTCTGTCGAGCAAATCCTTTAGTGGAAAGTCCGGAGCCGGCATCACACCGTAAATCCGGAAATCGGCTGCTCTCCTTCGGACGGGAGCGGCTCCTCCGGACTCGGTTGTTCTTCGGCGGAGGGGATCGCCTCGGGAGCCGGCAGCTCGTCAGCCGCAGGCTTCGTCGCGGGAACCGCCGGCATATCGACCGCAGGCGGCATGGCAACCGGAAGCGCAACAATGCTGTCGACGATAAACTTCGTGAATCCCCGCCAGGGCAGCGCGCCGAAATACTCTTTGTAGTGAAGTTCCAACGTCTTGCCGCCCTGCAACATCAGTTCGCGGGCCAGGGCTTCGTCGTCGACCGAAAATTCGAACTCGTAAGACTGCACCGAACCGGCGGTCTTGGAACGAATGCCCGACTGGATCAATTTACCCTCGTAAGTTTTGAACAAGACTCCCTTGTAAACCACATAGTTGAGTTCGCCGCTCTTTACGCCTTCGCCGAAGACGAAGAAAAACCGGAAATAGACGAAGATGCCCGCCGCCGCCAGCAGCAACACCACGAAGATCTGCAAAAATTTTTTCATAACGCTACTTGTTCGCCGCCACTGCGGCGTCAAGGTACAAAGGTAACAATTTTTCGCTACGCATCGCAGAAAACGGCACTATTCCTGCCGCCCCCGCCCGCTCAAAGCCGCAATACCGATGCAACCGCCACGCCCCGGCAAAAAAAAGAGTTTCCCGGTTTGCGGGAAACTCGTACGGAAACAGACTCCGCAGGCTCTATTCGACCTCGATCTGCCGGGCGGCAGGCGCAGTCTCCGAAGCAGCCATCTTGGGGATGTCGATCGTCATAACGCCGTTCTCGACCCGGGCCGTGATCTTGTCGCGCATGATGTTGTCGGGCAACAAAAGCCCCTGCTGGAACTGCGTATAGGAGAATTCGCGGCGCAGGTAAGTGCTCTCGGGTTTCTTGGCGCCCTCTTTCTTGTCGTCCTTCTCCTCGGCCCGGGAGTCGGTGCACTTCTGCACGGAGACGATCAACTCGTTGTCCTCGTTGATGTGTACCTTGAAGTCGTCGCGCGTCATGCCGGGCGCCGCGATCTCGACCTTGTAGCCGTTCTGATCCTCGATGATGTTGACGGCAGGCGCTGCCGTGCTGCGGTGTTCGAGCCACCCGGGCGACAGGAAGTCGCTGAAGATGCTGGGCAGCCAATTGTTCTGGTTACGTCTTGCAGGTGTCATTGCATGGTCGGTTTTAGGATTCACAAATCGCCCGCGCACAAGCCGCAGGCATCCCTCATGCGGACAAATCCCATGCCACGAAAAAGAAAAGCCGGAAAGCCGATGCCCCCTCTGCGCTGCAACAAATCACCGGACGGCCTTATATGTATGTGTGAGTATATACATATAATATTTTCGACCTGTTGCTTGCCGATTATTGGGATGCGCTGCTTGCGATTCAATTCGTCGCTATTATTGCCTTATTTTTAAGGCCGCTCGCGTGTTGGTGAAATTGAATCGCATTTCGAGCCGGGCATGTCGGTTGTCCCGGCGCAATTTCATGCCCATAATGATGTTTCCATGGCAGTCTTCCCATGTGTCGCCGTTTACGACTCCCAGCAGATTGTTCGCATTGAGGCTCAACTGCAGCCGATCCGCAATTACCCGTTTTCCAGCATAGTCTTTTTAAAGGCAACTTTAACCCGGCATCTGTGTTTTACCACGTTTCCGCTGATTCTCCATATAGCTATCCATCCAGTCCAATAGCAACACCGATTCCTTGTTAACGACACATTGGATTCCCTCTTCGCCATTTGGGCAGTTCGATGATGCACCGCAAATTGATAATGTTGACCGCCGTTATGATCGCTACATTTCGTTTGCAAGCATTATCGTCCGTTTTGAGAATAATGCACATCTCAGATTTTCATACGACCGTTTGCCGTTACGGCATATGTCAAGATACAGACTTTTACTACCGTTAGCGAGTTCATTCATCCGAAGATGAATCAGCTCCTTGACGTTGGCGGGTTCCTGAACTCAGGACATAATTCCTACTTTTTGCTCGTTCTTTCTGCCGCAAAGGCAGAGAAAATAACCCGAAAGAGGAAGCAGGAAACCAAAATACATAGTAAAAGGACTGAACAGCAGCAAATACCGAAAGTAAAGAAAGCACAAATATCATCATAATACATTGATATAAAGGTATTTTATTCCCATTTGATTAGTTCTTATTTTCATTCCCAAACCTCAGTGTATAAATATTATAGCACCCCGAATATACGCACGAATTTCAATTGCAAACGCCTCACCAACAGACTATTTGCAAAATATAAAATTACTACAACATGTTATAAAAGTGAAGATGTTACAGCAGTTGAGCTCAATAATCACAATCATTATAGAAAAAGTAGAGTTACCGAGAGATCAAACATAGATTTGATTAAAACTTTCTATATATATGCAAGGAAACCAATTACAGCTATTCAAGCTTAATACAACAATGGGGCAATGGCGTCATCTCTATTGCTGTACTATGCTTAAAGTAATTTTAAACAAACACTATTTTAGTGTACTTGATACATAATTATAATGCAATCGACATTTCTTCATCAGTCCAAGCGCAACATATAGCACAGTTTCATAAAATAAAAAATACACCCGAATATATTTCAAAAATAGCAACTCAAAGGAATTTATATCTCATTTATTACCTATATTTGTATTATATATTTAATTTAAACTCACAAGGACCATGAAAACACTATTTTCATTAGATACAGAATTTATTAATAAATTCTATCGCCTCCATGCGGAATTAGGAACGACTCAAAAATGTTGTGATTATCTGGAAACCTTATCAGAAACACAATCCGAACCATGGAAATCAATATCGTTAGGATTACGCCATATTCTACAAGGAGATGGAATCCGCCTGCGGACTTATAACAATAAAGAGCAATATGAGCAGGCTTATCTTATTCTGGATAAGATACAAAAAAGAATAAGAAACAAAGAACGCTTATTGTACTTGTTCGTTGAAAGAAATAAGCTGGATGCATTGGCACTAACCCTTACTCGCCCAATAAAGGAAATTGAAGAATCATTCAATAAACTTATTGAAAAATTCAGAGCTAATAGAGCACCTGCATTTCAGACCGAAATCGCAAAAGCAATGTTATCCAAAAGTTTTATACTTTGGAAATATTCTAATGAAGCAAAAGAACAAGGATTCCCCAGCAAACAAAAGGATTTATTTCAAAGGTCTACACAGGAATCTGATAAAATTATAGATACTTATGATTCAGACGAATATGTGGACAATGCCTACATACAAACAACCATTGCTAAAACATTAATCAACAAAGCAATCGATCTTGATACAATAAGTGAACAATATAAAGAAAAGAGTAATCAAAAGTTTCAAGATATTGTATCAAAATACGGGCAGTCAGATAATGACGGAATCCAAATAGAAGTTGCAAAAGCCATGTATAATATCGCATCGGAATTGTATCATAAAAAGATTGTCGCAGATGCCGAGGTTAAAAACACTATGCGAGAGCCTAAAAAGCCAATTGGCGTATATGAGGTTGTAAATGAATATGAAAAATTAAAGATAAAGTATTGCGATTCTTCTGTTTATGAGATTCTGGAGTATGTATTATTATCAATGATATTTCAATTTTCTATATATGACGAAAATGATATGACAGAAGAAGCATTAGGAAAGCATGAAGAGCTCATCAATTTTTATAATGCACATAAAGAATCATTTTCAGCATGGGCGGATCTTATTGATTACATTCAACCAAAGCGGTCTGTGCTACAAAAACAATTAAATGCCGAAATTATCCAGAAAGAGAAATACGACGAATTGCGAAAAATAGAATACGACATAGAAAAACTCTATGAATTCTATCCAGACAACAAAAAACACATAGAATGTCTAACTCAATCAATATGTGACGGACAGATTGTCCCATTCGCAGGAGCGGGATTATCGCATTTTATGGTTGATGATAAATATGCTTATCCACTATGGGGAGAACTCGTTGATGGGATATATGAAAAGTACATGTATTATGGATGCGATAAAACCAAGCAAAAAAGAGAAAGATTAGCTGATGCTAAAGAAGATTTTAATAATAAACCATGCATTGACAAAGCGACATTTTTAAAAGATCAATTAGGACAAGCTCTTTTTGGCATGGAGATAATAAATATATTTAAACAAAGAATTAACCACAACACAAAAGAAAAATTAAAACATCAGCCATATATATTGTTTCCTCTTTTGTTTAAAAGGTTTGTACTAACCACTAATTTCGACAACCTAATAGAGTTCGCATATCAAGAATGCGAACAATACTTAACTCCTTGTTCTGCATATGATATAAATAAAATAGACTGTATTGATAGCGATAGAACCATTCTATATAAAATACATGGCACAATAGATCAGCCCAATTCCATTATATTAACACGAGAAGATTATAATAAGCATTACAGCCCCGATAGCGATAATTGCAAAATACTAAGCAAATATCTAAGCGGACATAGCGTATTATTTATGGGATGTTCTTTAGATGAAGATGATGACATTATGCCATTTTATAACAAAAAAATCAACTATGCAATATACCCTTGCACTAAAGAGGAGATCGGAACTATTGAACAGAAATTAAGCAAGAAGAATATTATACCAATATTATTTCCGTATGGAGAATATCATTACATTTATAGCATTCTAAATCATTGCTACTATGAAAAAAATAATTATGAGTATCTAAATTTGTCCAATTTATTTGCCAAAGCTCAAAACAAGTTAGGGAAATTAGCAATGAAGACTGTTTTAGAACACATTATACACAGCGACAACTATAACAACACGTCTAACGCACAAGGAATACATAAGAATCCAATAAATGAAGACGATTCAATTCCAGTATTTTCAAATATAAAATTTAAGCAATAAAACCATGAGACCTTTCAATCTTATTTCGCAGTTTCTGAAAGATTTTTCTTTCAATTCCCCTAATACTCCTGAATTATTTTTCTCTCAAGAAGACTCTTCTGCAAAAATCGAAACTAATATTGATATACAAGTCAAAGGTGCTAAAAATAATTTATATATGGTGAATCTGCTCGTGAAATTAGATTCAATATTAGACAAGAATCAGCAGCCTATTTTTTCTATTTCGATAGATTACAGAGGTTTAGTTGAAATAGAGCACCCTGACAATGATGAAATAGTAAAAAAAACGCTTATGATTGATGTACCTCAGTTTTTATTTCCTTATATTCATCACCTTGTTTTGCAAATTTCAAGTGATAGTGGGTTTCCTCCGTATTCAATGCAGCCATTCGATTTCGAAATGTTATACAAGGATAAGGAAGATAATAAATCTGTTGATTTTTTTGACATATAGAATCGTATGCAAAATTGCATAATACGAGGAATATACGCATTGTTCAATTCTTATTTTCATTATAATGGATATCAGAGTTTCCTCCAAGGAAAATTTATGGCCATCAAACAAGCCTACATCAGTACTCAAAATAAATAGTACTTGACCACTCTGAATTACTCATAAAACCCCACTCCATTAGCCAATACCATTTCCTCATTAAAAGGTACAATCTGCAACTCCATATGACACCAATTACAAAAGTTTCTACGGGCGATATCAAGTCTTCCCTTTTAAAAATATTCTTGCGGAGTCACCCTAATTGCCACTAAAAATACGCCATCTGCTCCGTAGTCAAAGGGAAGTGTCGTTCTGTTTGCCATGAAAGACAACAGAAAGGTGTATCGAGCCCCAAAGGAGAAGGAAAAGTTGTGTCTAAAGTGTACCTGCCTTAAAACGAATCACCCACCTACATCGCTGTAGGTGGGTGATTTTTAAGTGGTACCACCGGGAATCGAACCAGGGACACAAGGATTTTCAGTCCTTTGCTCTACCAACTGAGCTATGGCACCATC
>JAIECN010000011.1 GCA_029068505.1 Alistipes sp. | reverse complement strand
CAAGGCTGTTATCCGTTCGATTTCAGGAGTTTATAGTTCGGAAGTGAAAAAAGACGAGTCGTTCGAGCGCGCCAAGTCGCTGTGCGCAGAATTTGCGATGAATGTGGGCCGGCAGCCCCGCATCATGATCGCCAAACTGGGCCAGGATGGCCACGACCGCGGCGCCAAGGTGGTAGCTACGGGTTATGCCGACATCGGTTTCGATGTGGACATGGGGCCGTTGTTCCAGACTCCCGAGGAGGCTGCGCGCCAGGCAGTCGAGAACGACGTGCATGTGGTCGGCGTCTCGTCGCTGGCCGCCGGTCACTTGACGCTCGTGCCGCAGATCATCGCCGAACTGAAGAAGCTCGGCCGCGAGGACATCATCGTCATCGTGGGCGGTGTGATTCCGGCACAAGACTATGACGAACTCTACCGCGACGGTGCTGCTGCCATTTTCGGCCCCGGCACTCCGATTGCCAAAGCTGCGATCAAGATTCTGGAAATCTTGATGGAGGAATAAGGCATCTTATCACTCATACGAGTCCGGCGTTTCCCGAGCAGGGAGGCGCCGGACTTATATTTATATAGGTGGTTTGGGTTATGTTGTTTTGTCAGGGGCAGGTGGCGGAGCGGGCCGAAACAGAGTAGTTGGGGCGGGGTATAAAAGCCGCCTCCGGAACCATCCGGAGGCGGCAGAAACAAGGGAATAGACAGATTTTTCTACTTCTGCATGTAGCTTTTGATGTAGTGGTGGTGCGAACCCCAGCGTTCGAAAGCCGCACGGTCCAACTCCTCCTGCGCCGAGGGGTGGGCGATCGAAATCAGCAGCCGGGCGCGCTCCTGCATGGTCTTGCCGTAGAGGTCGACGGCACCGAATTCGGTAACGAACCAGTGGATGTGGTTGCGTGTCGTCACGACGCCGGCACCGTCCAGCAGCGTGGGGCAGATCTTCGAAACGCCCTTGTTCGTGATCGACGGCATGGCGATGATGGCTTTGCCGCCTTTCGAGAGCGAAGCGCCGTAGACGAAGTCGATCTGACCGCCGACGCCCGACCAGAATTTGGTGCCCAGCGAGTCGGCGCATACTTGGCCTGTGAGGTCGATCTGCAAGGCCGAGTTGATGGCCACGAAGCGGTCGTTCTGCGAAATGATGTAGGGGTCGTTGGTGTAGCCGACATCCATCATCAGCACGCCCGGGTTGTCGTCGATGAAGTCGTAGACGGCCTTGGAACCCATCAGGAATGTCGAAACCATCTTGCCCGGATCGGTCTTCTTGGCCTCGCCGTTGACCACGCCCTTTTCTACGAGCGGCAGGACGCCGTCGGCGAACATTTCGGTGTGGATGCCGAGGTTCTTGTGGCCGCCCAGCTGGCTCAGTACGGCGTTGGGGATGGCGCCGATGCCCATCTGGAGCGTCGCGCCGTCCTCGATCAGGGCTGCGCAGTGCTTGCCGATGGCGGTCTCCACTTCGTTAGGCGTGGCGAAATGGGCTTCGATGAGCGGCGAGTCGTCCTCGACGAACATGTCGATCTTGGACATGGGGATCATGGCCTGGCCGAAAGCACGGGGCACGTTCTTGTTCACTACGGCGATCACATGGTCGGCGCACTCGACGGCCGCGAGCGTGGCGTCGACCGAGGTGCCGAGCGACACGTAGCCGTGTTTGTCGGGCGGGCAGACCTGGATCATCGCCACGTTGCACGGCACGGCACCGCAGCGGTAGAGTTTCTGGGTCTCGCTCAAGAAGATCGGAATGTAGTCGGCATCGCCGCTCTGCGTTACCTTGCGCACGTTGGCGCCCACGAAGAACGAGTCGAGCTGGAAGATGCCCTCGAACTTGGGATCGGCATAGGGTGCCGGCCCTTCGGTGTGGAGGTGGTGTACATGCACGTTCTTCAGCTCGCCGGCCTCGCCGCGCGCGCACATGGCATTGATCAAGCACTGCGGAGCCGAAGCCACGGAACTCAGATGGACGTGATCGCCCGATTTGATCACTTTGACCGCCTCTTCGGGCGTGATAAAATGAATGGGGTTCTTCATGCTTTTATAAGGGTTGGTTCATACTATTTGCGTTTCACTTCGACCTGTTCGTAGCCCTCCACGATGTCGCCCACGCGGATGTCGTTGAACGACTCGATGTTCAGACCGCAGTCCTGACCTACGGTAACTTCCTTCACGTCGTCCTTGAAGCGTTTCAGAGAGCCGAGTTTGCCGGTGTAGATCACGATGCCGTCGCGGATCACGCGGATCGGCGTCGAGCGCTGGAGCTTGCCTTCGCGCACCATACATCCGGCCACGGTGCCGACTTTCGAAATCTTGAAGATCTCCAGCACCTCGACCGAGGCGACGATCTCTTCTTTCATCACGGGTTCAAGCATGCCCTCGATGGCATCCTTGATGTCGTTCACGGCGTCGTAGATGATCGAGTAGAGGCGGATTTCGATCTCCTCCTTCTCGGCCACGCGGCGTGCGGCGGCCGAGGGGCGCACCTGGAAGCCGACGATGATGGCGTTCGAAGCGGCGGCCAGCAGCACGTCGGACTCGGAAATCTGACCCACGGCGGCATGGATGACGTTGACCTGCACCGTCTCCTTGGAGAGCTTGATGAGCGATCCCGACATGGCCTCGACCGAACCGTCGACGTCGCCCTTGACGATGATGTTCAGTTCCTTGAACGAGCCGATGGCGATGCGGCGGCCGATTTCGTCGAGCGTCACGTGCTTCTGGGTCATGATGCCCTGCATGCGTTGCAACTGCTCGCGCTTGTTGGCGATTTCGCGGGCCGAGCGGTCGTCGTCCATCACGTTGAACGTGTCGCCGGCCTGCGGCGCGCCGTTCAGACCCAGCACCTGCACCGGTGTCGAGGGGCCTGCGAGGGTCACTTTCTTGCCGTCCTCGTTGAACATCGCTTTCACACGGCCCGTGTAGGTACCCGAGAGCACCACGTCGCCGATGTGCAGCGTGCCGCTCTGTACCAGGATCGTCGAGACATAGCCGCGGCCCTTGTCGAGCGTCGATTCGATCACCGTACCCGTCGCTTTCTTGTCGGGGTTGGCTTTCAGTTCGAGCATTTCGGCTTCGAGCAGCACCTTTTCGAGCAGTTTATCCAGGTTGAGACCTTTCTTGGCCGAAATCTCCTGATCCTGATATTTGCCGCCCCACGACTCGACCAGGTAGTTCATCTGCGAAAGCTGTTCCTTGATGTGGTCGGGGTTGGCGTTGGGTTTGTCGATTTTGTTGATGGCGAATACCATCGGCACGCCGGCGGCCTGCGCATGGTTGATTGCTTCGACGGTCTGGGGCATCACGTGGTCGTCGGCCGCCACAATGATGATGGCCACGTCGGTAATCTTCGCACCGCGCGCACGCATGGCCGTGAAGGCTTCGTGGCCCGGAGTGTCGAGGAACGTGATTTTCTGGCCGTTGAGTTCCACGCTGTAGGCACCGATGTGCTGCGTGATGCCGCCGGCCTCGCCCTCGATGACGTTGGTCTTGCGGATGTTGTCCAGCAGCGACGTCTTGCCGTGGTCGACATGGCCCATGACCGTGACGATCGGCGGACGCGGCACCAGGTTCTGTTCGTCGTCGGCTTCGTCGTCGGCGATGGCTTCCTGGATTTCGACCGACACGAATTCGACTTTGAAACCGAATTCCTCGGCCACGACGGCCAGTGCTTCGGCGTCGAGACGCTGGTTGATCGACACCATCAGGCCCAGGTTCATGCAGGCCGTGATGACCTCGGTGGGTGCGACGTTCATCATGGTGGCCAATTCGCTGACGGTGACGAACTCGGTGACCTTGAGCGTCGAACGTTCCGTCATGGAGCGTTCCATCTCCTCGTTCATGCGCTCGGCGGCCGCTTCGCGCTTGTCGCGGCGGTGCTTGGCACCGGTGTTCTTGGCTCCCTTGGCCGTCAGACGCGCCAGGGTGTCCTTGATCTGCTTCGATACCTCCTCGTCGCTCACTTCGGGGCGAATGACGGGCTGGGCGTTCTTCTTGTTCTTGTTGCGGCGTCCCTCTCCCGGGCGGGGCTGGTTCTGCATCCCCTTGGGGCCTTGCATGCTGCCGCGGTTCTGACCGCCTTGGCCGTTCTGACCGGCACCCTGCGCACCTCCGCGGTTCTGACCGCCTTGGCCGGCGCCTTTCTGGGCTTTCGTGACGTCGATTTTCTCTTTCGAGAGCCGCTTGCGCTTGTGCTTGCCGCCGGGCACGAAGCCCGAGACGTCCATCGTGCCGAGCACCTGCGGCCCTTGGAGGGTCACGGTCGCCGGGCGGAAAATATCGTCTTTCGGAGCCTCCGCTTTCGGCTCTGCAACAACCTCGGGGGCTTCGGGAGCCGCGGGTTTTTCGGCCGGCCGGGCGGCTTCGGAAACTTCCGGACGCTCGGCCTGCGGGGCGGGCGTGATCGCCGGGGCGGTTTTCGGTGCTTCGGCTTCAGGCGCTTTTTCCGGTTCGGGCTGCGGGGCCGGAGCCGGCTTTTCGGCCTTGACCGGTTCGGCTGCGGGCGCCGGAGCGGGCGTCGCCTCCTTGGGCGCAGGCGCAGGCGCGGGGGCCGGCGCCGCCTTGGGCTTGGGCGAAAGGTCGATCTTGCCGAGGATCTTCGGCTGCGGAATTTCGTCGCGCACGTTGATGACGTTGCTCTTGATGACGACCTCCTTTTCCTCCTCGCGCTCTTGCTTCTTGGCGCCTTCGAGGGTAATGGTCGTCTGTTTCTGCGCGATGCGTTCGCGGATCGAGTCGCGGGCGCCGGCGGCGCTGCGGTTCGATCCGAATTCCTTTTCCAGGACGGCGTAGGTCTCCGCGTCGACCTGCGCATTGGGCGATCCGTCGCTCTTGATGCCCTTCTTGTGCAAGAAATCCGTTATGGTGTTCAGTCCCACGTTGAATTCCTTGGCCACTTGAATGAGCCTTAATTTTCTTTCATTCCCCATATCGTGTGTTCTCTTTTTTAGCGTAAACGGTTTATTCGAACTCGGCTTTCAGTATCTCGACGACTTTCTGCGCCTGCTCCAGTTCGAGGTCGGCACGTGCGGCGATCTCCTCGACGGGCAGTTCCAGCACGCTCTTGGCCGTGTCGCAGCCTACGTTCTTGAGCGCTTCGATGATCCAGGCGTCGATTTCGTCGGCGAATTCGGTCAGCGCCACGTCCTCCTCCTCGACTTCGCGGTAGACGTCGATGTCGTAGCCCGTGAGCATCTTCGAAAGCCGGATGTTCAGACCGCCCTTGCCGATGGCCAGCGACACCTGGTCGGGCTTGAGGTAGACGGCTGCGGTCTGCTTCTCTTCGTCGAGCGTGATCGACGAAATCTTCGCCGGGTTGAGCGCACGCTGGATCATCAGCTGCGTGTTGGCCGTGTAGTTCACTACGTCGATGTTCTCGTTGCGCAGCTCCTTGACGATCGAGTAGATGCGCGAACCCTTCATGCCCACGCAGGCGCCCACCGGGTCGATGCGGTCGTCGTAGGACTCCACGGCGACTTTGGCGCGCTCGCCGGGGATGCGGACGATCTTCTTGATGGTGATCAGACCGTCGAAAATCTCGGGCACCTCCTGCTCGAAAAGCCGTTCGAGGAACTGGTTGGCCGTACGCGAAAGGATGATGCGCGGCTGGTTGTTGTTCATCTCGACCGACTTGACGATGGCCTTGATCGTGTCGCCCTTGCGGTAGAAGTCGTTGGGAATCTGCTCGCTCTTGGGCAGGATCAGTTCGTTCTCGTCATCATCGAGGATCAGCACCTCTTTCTTCCACACCTGGTAGACCTCGCCGGTGATGATTTCGCCGACCTTCTCCGAGTATTTCTCGTAGAGGTTGGCTTTCTCCAGATCGAGGATGCGCGAAGCGAGGTTCTGACGCAGCGACAGCACCGTGCGGCGGCCGAACGACGCGAGCTTCAGCTCGTCGGCATATTCGTCGCCCACTTCGTAGGTCGGGTCGATGGCCTTGACCTCCGACACGGCGATCTGCATGTTGGGGTTCTCCACGGCGCCGTCCTCGACCACGGTGCGGTTGCGCCAGATCTCCAGGTCGCCCTTTTCGGGGTTGATGATGACGTCGAAGTTCTCGTCCGTCTCGTACTGTTTCTGCAAGGCGTGGCGGAAAACATCCTCCAGCACGCCGATCATCGTCGGTTTGTCGATGTTCTTCAGCTCCTTGAACTCTGCAAAGTTGCTGATGAGATTCAGATTGTCCATGGAATTATTTTTATTATTGATTTTTTTACTTGAAGTCCAGATATTCCCGCGTCGATTTGATTTCGGCGAAGGGGTAGGTGCGCGTCACGCGTACGAGTTGTTTGCGTTTCTTGCCCTCGACGGTCTGTTTCTCCTCGTAGGAGAGGGTAAGGTGCGTCTCGTCGGCCTGGTCGAGCCGGGCGACGATCTTGATGCCGTTTTGCAGCAGCACCTCCACCGGCCGGCCGATCAGCTTGCGGTATTGGCGCAGGTGCTTAAGCTCCGAACCGATGCCGGCCGAAGCCACCGTGAGCGAGAAATCCTCCGTGTCGCGGTCGAACTCCGCCTCGATGGCGCGGCTCAACTCCGCGCAGGCATCGATCGACACCGACGTGTCGCTGTCGATCAGCAGCTCGATTTCGTTGCCCGGCGAGCAGTGGCAGCCCACCACGAACATCTCCGAACCCTCCAGCCGGCGTTCGGCGACCGCTATGATTTTTTTTGTGTCGATCATTCTTGAAAACGTAAGTCAACTTTGTGTACAACTATGAAATAAGGGGACTTTGCGTCCCCTTATCGTGCGTCTTGTCTTTCGACAGGACAAATATACGGAAAAAATCCGACAAACCAACAGTCTCCGGACTTTTTTTGTCTCCGTGCTGCGGCGTGCCTACTCTTTGCTTGCGTACGGTTTGATGATGCCGCGCTTCGACGAACGGATGAATTCGACCAGATAGTCGCGCTCGGCGCTCGGGGGCACCTGGTGCTCCACCTCGTCGCAGCCGTTCATGTAGTTCAGACCGCTTTGGAACAGAATGCGGCAGGCGTCGTGGATTTCGGCTATGCGCTCGGGCGTGAAGCCGCGGCGCGAAAGCCCGATCTTGTTGATGCCGGCGAACCGCAGCGTGTCGTTGCGCACGATCACATAGGGCGGCAAGTCCTGCCCCAGCAGCGACCCGCCCTGGATCATGGCGTGTGCGCCGATGCGCGTCCACTGGTGGATGGCGGCATGTCCGCCGATGACCACCCAGTCGTCCACATGCACTTCGCCCGCGAGCGACACGCGGTTGGCGATCACGCAGTGGCTGCCTACCACGCAGTCGTGGCCCACATGCACGTAGGCCATCAGCAGGTTGCCGTCGCCGACGACGGTCGTGCCCGTCGACTTGGTGCCGCGGCTGATCGTGACATATTCGCGGATGTCGTTGTCGTCGCCGATCCGGCAGGTCGTTACTTCGCCGGCGAACTTCAAGTCCTGCGGCAGGCAGGAGATCGAGGCTGCGGTGTGTATCTTGCAGCGCTTGCCGATGCGGGCGCCGTCGTGGATCACGGCTCCGGGGCCGATCCAGCAGCCGTCGCCGATTTCGACGTCGCCGGCGATGCAGGCGAACGGTTCCACCGTAACTCCCTCGCCGAGTTTGGCGTCGGGGTGGATGTAAGCAAGGGGACTGATCATCTTACTGCTTGTTTTTTACGACCTGGGCCATCAGCACGGCCTCGCAGGCCAGCGTTTCGCCGACGAACGCCTTGGCTTCGACCAGCGCCACGCCGCGGCGGATGGGTTCCAGAAGGTGGATTTCGAATTGCAGCGTGTCGCCCGGCACCACCTTGCGCTTGAATTTCACGCCGTCGATCTTCATGAAGTAGGTCGAGTAATTCTCCGGGTCTTCGATGCCGCTCAGCACCATGATGCCGCTGCACTGGGCCATCGCCTCGACGATCAGCACGCCCGGCATGACCGGCTCCTCGGGGAAGTGGCCCACGAAGAACGGCTCGTTCATCGTCACGTTCTTGATGCCGGCCACCGACGTGGCGTCGCAGTGGAAGATGCGGTCGACGAGCAGGAACGGCGGCCGGTGGGGCAGCATCTTGCGGATGTCGTTGATGTCGTAGAGCGCCGGCTTGCGGCAGTCGTAGGTGTAGCGGGGCTTCTCGCCGGCCTTGCGGATCGAGCGCTTGAGCTGCTTCATGAACTCCGTGTTGGCGAAGTGGCCCGGGCGGGTGGCCCAGACGCGGCCCTTGATGCGCACGCCCAGCAAGGCGAAGTCGCCCAGCAGGTCGAGGAGCTTGTGGCGCGCCAGCTCGTTGTTGCAGCGCAGCTCCAGGTTGTTCAGGTAGCCCGATTTGATTTCGATGTCGGGCTTGTTGAAAATCTTCTTCAGGTTGTCCAGCTGCTCCTGCGGCACGGGGTTTTCCACGACCACGATCGCGTTGTCCAGGTCGCCGCCCTTGATGAGGTTCATCTTGATGAGCGGCTCCAGCTCGTGCAGGAAGACGAACGTGCGGCACGGCGCGATTTTCGAGGTGTAGTCGTCGCCGGGATCGAACGTGGCATACTGGTTGCCGATGACTTTGGAGTTGTAGTCCACGTGCAGCGACACGGAGAACTCGTCGTCGGGATAGAGGATGATCGCCACGCCCTTTTCGGGGATCGTGTAGACCATCTTTTCGGTCACGTGGTAGAACTTGCGCTCGGCTTCCTGGTCGACTACGCCCGTCGCGGCGATCGCTGCGGCATATTCGCGTGCCGAGCCGTCCATGATGGGGGTCTCGGGGGCGTCGATGTCGATGACGGCGTTGTCCACGCCCGACGTCCAGAGCGCCGACATGATGTGTTCGATGGTGCTCACGCGGTGGCCGCCGGCTTCGATGGTCGTGCCGCGCGAGGTGTCGGTCACGTTGTCGCACAGCGCAGGAATTATGGGTTGCCCTTCGACGTCGATGCGGCGGAAGACGATTCCGGTGTTGGCATCGGCAGGGTTGACGGTCATGGTCACTTTGACACCCGTATGCAGCCCTTTGCCCGAGAACGAAATGGGGGCTTTGAGCGTTTGTTGTTTGGTTGACATAGCGTTGATTTCCGATTATTTTGTGCCCAAAGGTATAAAAAATCGCTGAAAAAAACTAATTTTGTCCGAAATTCCGACTGCCTGCCATGACCCGTATGCCATCCGACAGCAACCAGGGGGAGCGCCCCGTGCGACGTCCGCGTCTGAACCTGCCTTTCGACGGGCGGCGCGAGGATGCCGGCACGTGGGCCTACGACCATCGTATCGGCTTGTGCGTCACGTTGATCGCCTATCTGGTGCTGATGATCCTTTTCGTTTCTTCGAAGATCGTGGTGGGCCGCCGCGCCTCCACCCAGGGTATGTACATCGACTTGCAGACGCTGGCCGAAATGGAGCGTGAGCGCGCCCGGCTCGAAGAGGAGGTGCGCCGCAGGCAGGAGCAGGATCCGGTCGACTGGCGGAGCATCCGCAATATGGTCTCCAACGAAAACGTGCTGAACGAGGAGTTGAAGGACGACCGCGGCACCAATGCGGCTGCGTTGAACGATGCGGCGGCTGAGGCGGCCGAACGCATGCGGGCCAACCGCGAAGCCTACGAGCAGGGGCTTGCCGAGGAGCAGGCCATTCGCGACCGCAAGGGGAGCGAGTCGGGTGCCGAGCAGCAGGACCGCAAGGTCAAGGGGCGGGTGACGGTCTCCTTTTCGCTGACCGATCCCGTGCGCATGTCGCGCCGCCTGGTCGTGCCGGCCTATCGGTGCGAGGGCGGCGGCGAGGTCGAGGTCGAGATCGTCGTCGACCGGGCGGGCGAGGTCGTCTCGGCCCGTGTGGCCTGGGGCGGGGACGATTGCATGCGCGAGACGGCTCTGCATGCGGCCCGTTCGTCGCTGTTCAACATCGACGGTGCGGCGCCGGCCCGGCAGCAGGGGACGATCACCTACATTTTCATTCCGCAGTAGCGGAATCGGGATAACAGACGAAAAAAACAGCAGACGATGTTCGATTTCAGCAATGAAAACATAGTTTTGGTCGGCGCCATGCTCCTTTTTGTGGCCGTGGTGGCCGGCAAGGCGGCCTATCGGTTCGGTGCGCCGGCGTTGTTGCTTTTCTTGGGCGTGGGCATGCTCTTCGGCCTGGATTTCATCGACTACCGTTCGTTGGAGGTGACGCAGTTCGTGGGGATGACCGCTTTGTGCATCATCCTCTTTACGGGCGGCATGGACACCAAGTTCTCGCAGATACGGCCCGTCATCGGCCCGGGCGTGATGCTGGCCACGGCCGGGGTGATCGTCACGGCATTCGTCCTGGGTGGCTTCGTGTGGCTCGTGGCTCCGGCCGTGGGGGTGGAGATGCCTTTCATGACCGCCCTGCTGCTGGCTGCGACTATGGCTTCGACCGATTCGGCGTCGGTCTTTTCGATCCTGCGCAGCAAGAACCAGGGGCTGCGCCAGAACTTGAGGCCGCTGCTGGAGTTGGAGAGCGGTTCCAACGACCCGATGGCCTACATGCTTACCGTGTTGCTCGTGGGGGCGCTTTCGCACGCTTCGGGCGGCGTGGGCTGGGGTTTGAGCGTCGTGTTGTTCGTGGTGCAGATGGTCGTGGGCGCCTTGTCCGGTTATTTTGTCGGGCAGTTGGCCGTGTGGACGATCAACCGCATCAACTTGGATAACCGGTCGCTCTATTCGGTGTTGTTGCTGGCCTTCATCTTCTTTGCATTCGCTTTCACCGATCTGATCCGCGGCAACGGCTATCTGGCCGTCTATATCGGAGGCCTGGTGGTCGGCAACCATAAGTTGACCCAGAAACAGCCGATGACGATCTTCTTCGACGGTTTCACCTGGCTGATGCAGATCGTGATGTTCCTCATGCTGGGTCTGTTCGTCAACAGCGATGAGTTGTTGCAGCCCGAGGTGCTCATCCTCGGTATCGCGGTCGGCGTTTTCATGATTCTGGTGGCGCGTCCCGTCTCGGTGTTCCTTTGCCTGTCGCCGTTCCGCAAGTTCTCGGCCAAGGCGCGTCTCTATGTGTCGTGGGTAGGGCTGCGCGGCGCCGTGCCGATCTTGTTCGCGCTCTATCCGCTGATCGCCAAGACGCAGCATGCCGACCTGCTGTTCAATGTGGTTTTTCTGTCGACGATCATTTCTTTGTCGGTGCAGGGCACGACCGTCAGCGGCATGGCCAATTTGTTGGGCCTCTCCTACGAAGAACGCGAGTCGACTTTCAGCGTGAACATGCAGGAGGATGTGAAGTCCGTATTTACGGAGGTCGAAGTCGGCGAAGGCATGCTCGGCAAAAGTCTGAAAGACATCTCCTTGCCGGAAAATACGCTGGTGATGATGGTCTGCCGCGACGGCGATTATTTCGTTCCGCAGGGCAAGACCGAGCTGTTGCCGGGCGACAAGTTGCTGGTGATTTCCGATCGCGACGATGAGTTGGCCGCATCCTACAAGAACATGGGTATCGACGAAGTGATGAAGCTGCGTTGAGGTCAAGAGGAAACGATCGCCGTTGCGGAGCGTATGACGGTTGGAAAGCAGGGGGAGGAATGCGCGGTGTCTTTTTTTGAAAAGATGGTCGTAACCTTTCGGGATGCCCGATCTGCCGAAACATTATATATAGGTGTCGGGGCGGCCGTATCCTGATCGGGCGCAGCCTGCGGCCGATTTGCGTCGGATGTCGGTTTCCGGGGCGATCGGCATATGCTCTTCGGGCCGATGTCGGGGTAGACGCCGCTGTGCATGCCGCCGGGGACTGCGGGTCGAGGGAGCAGCCGGACGGTAATATATTAATTGCCATATTTTTTGCGGAAACTGTTGTCTTGTTCAAAACTTTTCTTATCTTTGCACCCGATTTCGTCTCCGGAAAGGCGGGCGGAAACAGGGTTCTTTGAGAAAGATGAAAAAGTAGAAAAAATATCGCAGAATAATTTGCGCGATAAAAAAAATATACCTACTTTTGCAATCCAAAACGGTTGATTCTGCCGATGTAGCTCAGTTGGCCAGAGCAGCTGATTTGTAATCAGCAGGCCGTGGGTTCGAATCCCTCCATCGGCTCCGAAAGCCGACGCGAGAGAGGCGGGCCGGAGCGACGACGGGAAGGACGAGGGTCGGAAGACCGGAGTTCCGGAACCCGGTCCGGCAGAACGACGGGCCTCCCCGAAAGGGAGGCGGAAGATATCGGGAAGTTACCAGAGCGGTCAAATGGGGCAGACTGTAAATCTGCTGGCTTACGCCTACGGTGGTTCGAATCCATCACTTCCCACTCAAGAAAACCGGTTGGAGTTGCAAAACCTCCCCGAAACCGTCTCCGGACGGCGGGTGCAGGAGGGGAGTCGCTCCGATGCGGTATATTTTTGCGGAAGTAGCTCAGTTGATAGAGCATCAGCCTTCCAAGCTGAGGGTCGCGAGTTTGAGCCTCGTCTTCCGCTCTGGGCACGACGGCGTGCGATGTTGGGACTTCTCCGGAGACGGAGGATTGCAGCGTTGCCGCTCGTTTTGCGGAATGGATTTTAAAACTTTGGGTAATTTTTACAATACTTTAAATATTTAACGCTATGGCAAAAGAAAAATTCGACCGTTCGAAACCGCATGTCAACATCGGTACCATCGGTCACGTCGACCACGGTAAGACGACCCTTACCGCTGCTATTACGACCGTTCTGGCTAAGAAAGGTCTGTCGGAGTTGCGTTCGTTCGACTCGATCGACAACGCTCCCGAGGAGAAGGAGCGCGGTATCACGATCAACACGTCGCACGTAGAGTACCAGACGGCCAACCGCCACTACGCTCACGTAGACTGCCCGGGCCACGCCGACTATGTGAAGAACATGGTTACGGGTGCCGCCCAGATGGACGGCGCCATCCTCGTGGTTGCCGCTACGGACGGTCCGATGCCCCAGACCAACGAGCACGTGCTGCTCGCCCGTCAGGTGAACGTGCCGCGTATCGTCGTTTTCCTGAACAAGTGCGACATGGTGGACGACGCCGAGATGCTTGACCTCGTTGAGATGGAGGTTCGCGACCTGCTCTCGAAGTACGAGTACGACGGCGACAACGCTCCCATCATCCGCGGTTCGGCCCTCGGCGGTCTGAACGGCGAGGCTCAGTGGGAGGACAAGATCATGGAGCTGATGGATGCCGTAGACGCATACATCCCCATCCCGCAGCGTGAGAATGAGAAGCCGTTCCTGATGCCTGTCGAGGACGTGTTCTCGATCACCGGCCGCGGTACCGTGGTAACGGGCCGTATCGAAACCGGTGTCATCCACGTGGGCGATCCCGTCGAGATCATCGGTCTGGAGGAGAAGACGCTGACTTCGACCTGCACCGGTGTCGAGATGTTCCGCAAGCTGCTCGACGAGGGCGAGGCCGGCGACAACGTGGGTCTGCTGCTCCGCGGTATCGACAAGAAGGAGGTTAAGCGCGGTATGGTTGTCGCCAAGCCGGGTTCGATCACTCCGCACACCGAGTTCGAGGCAGAGGTCTACATCCTCAAGAAGGAAGAGGGTGGCCGCCACACGCCGTTCCACAACAACTATCGTCCCCAGTTCTACCTGCGTACGATGGACGTGACGGGTGAGGTTCACCTGCCCGCAGGCGTCGACATGGTGATGCCGGGCGACCACGTGACCATCACCGTGAAGCTGATCTACCCGGTAGCATTGAACGAGGGTCTGCGTTTCGCTATCCGCGAGGGCGGCCGTACGGTAGGTGCCGGTCAGATTCTGAAGATCGTGAAGTAATTCGCGTCATATTCCGGGGCGGCGTACAACCGCCGCCCCATCTTAGGAGCATAGTTCAAGGGTAGAATAGCGGTCTCCAAAACCGTTGATGGGAGTTCGAATCTCTCTGCTCCTGCCAAGAATAAAGAAAGAAGATATGTTCAACTATTTCAAGGAATCCTACAACGAGCTTGTAAACAAGGTCACTTGGCCTTCGTTCTCGCAGCTCCAGCGCTCTACGGTGGTCGTGATGGTGGCTTCGGTCATCTTCGCCGTCGTCGTGTTGGTCATGGACTTGGCGTTCGAGAACCTCATGGAGGGCATTTACAAGACGTTGGCGAATCTCGGTCGTTAATTGCTTTTGCTGAAAATGAGCGAGATCAAGAAACAGTGGTATGTCGTTCGCGCCATCGGCGGGAAAGAGAACAAGGTCAAGGAGTATATCGAGGCCGAGGTTCGTCATAACCACCTGGAGGATTATATTTCCCAGGTGCTGATCCCTACCGAAAAGGTCTATACCATCCGCAACGGCAAGAAAGTCTCCAAAGAGAAAGTCTCCTATCCCGGTTATGTGTTGGTGGAGGCCGCTTTCGTGGGACAGATTCCTATTTTGATTCGTAATACTCCCAATGTGCTCGGTTTCCTCGGCGACACCAAGGAAGACGGTCGCAAGATGAATGCCACGCCCCTGCGTCCGCAGGAGGTGGCCCGCATCCTCGGTCGCGTCGACGAGATGAATGCCATGGAGGAGGAAAACGAAATACCGTTCTTCGTCGGCGAGATCGTCAAGGTCACCGATGGTCCTTTCTCAAGCTTCCAGGGTACCATCGAGGCCGTCGACAACGAGCGCAAGAAACTCACGGTATCGGTGAAGATATTCGGGCGCAAGACTCCTATGGAGTTGAGTTTCACACAAGTAGAAAAAGAATAATAAACCTTAAGGAAAACTATGGCAAAAGAGGTTGCTGCATTTATCAAATTGCAGATCAAAGGCGGTGCCGCCAATCCTTCGCCCCCGGTTGGTCCCGCATTGGGTTCTAAGGGAGTCAATATCATGGACTTCTGCAAGCAATTCAATGCGCGTACGCAGGACAAGGCGGGAAAGGTTCTTCCGGTCATCATCACGGTTTACAGCGACAAGTCGTTCGACTTCGTTGTAAAGCAGCCGCCCGTAGCTGTTCAGCTCAAGGAGGCCGCCAAGGTGCAGAAAGGTTCCGCGCAGCCCAACCGCGACAAGGTGGGGCAGGTTACGTGGGAGCAGGTTCGCGCCATCGCCCAGGATAAGATGCCGGACATGAACTGCTTTACCCTGGAAGCCGCCATGCGTATGGTTGCCGGTACTGCCCGCAGTATGGGTATCAATGTCGTCGGTGAATTTCCTAATATGTAATCGAAGATGAGTAAGTTGACAAAAAATCAAAAGATCGCCTATGCGAAAGTGGAGGCCGACAAGGCTTACCGGCTTTCGGAGGCCGCCGCTCTTCTGAAGGAAATCACGTTCACGAAATTCGACGCTTCGGTAGATATCGACGTGCGGTTGGGTGTCGACCCCCGCAAGGCCAACCAGATGGTGCGCGGCGTGGTTACCCTGCCCCACGGTACGGGTAAGCAGACGCGCGTGTTGGTGCTCTGCACCCCCGAAAAGGAGGCCGAGGCTCAGGCTGCCGGTGCCGATTACGTGGGTCTGGACGAGTTCGTAGACAAGATCAAGGCCGGTTGGACGGATGTCGACGTGATCATCTGCACGCCCAACGTCATGGGCAAGGTCGGTGCGCTGGGCCGTATCCTCGGTCCGCGCGGTCTGATGCCGAACCCCAAGACCGGTACGGTGACCATGGAGGTCGGCAAGGCCGTCAAGGAGGTGAAATCGGGTAAGATCGACTTCAAGGTCGACAAGTTCGGTATCATCCACACTTCGGTAGGCAAGATTTCGTTCTCGGCCGAGCAGATCGCAGACAATGCGAAAGAGGTGCTGGGCATGATCATGAAGTTGAAACCGGCTGCCGCCAAGGGCGCTTACGTGAAGAGCATCTATCTCTCGACCACGATGAGTCCCGGCTTGCAGATCGATTCCAAATCAGTAGAAACCAAATAAGAAGGAGGACAGAAGAGATGACTAAGGAAGAAAAACTGGTTGTTATTGACAGCCTCGCCGAGCAGCTCCAGGCTTATCCTCACTTCTATATCACCGATATCGAGGCCTTGAACGCCGAGCAGACCGCTTCGCTGCGCCGCAAGTGCTTCGAGAAGGAGATCAAGTTGGTCGTGGTGAAGAACACGCTGTTGACCAAGGCGCTCGAAAAGGTGGATAAGGCCGACGCTGAGTTGGTGAAGGTTCTGGAAGGGCCTACTTCGATCATGTTCGCCCATGTCGCCAAGGCTCCTGCGACGCTCATCAAGGAGTTCCGCAAGGGTTCGGACAAGCCCGTGTTGAAGGCGGCTTTCGCCGAAGGGTGCGTCTATGTCGGCGACAACCAGATCGAGGCTCTGTGCAACATCAAGTCCAAGGAGGAACTCATCGGCGATATCATTTCGCTGTTGCAGTCGCCTGCGAAGAATGTTATTTCTGCATTGCAGTCCAATGCAGGTCAGAAGATTGCGGGTGTCGTGAAGACGCTCGAATCGAGAAACAACTAATCACAACAAGTAAAAAACAAAATTTAATACGCTTACAACTATGGCAGACGTAAAGAAACTTGCTGAAGAATTGGTAAACTTGAAAGTTACCGAGGTTAACGAACTCGCACAGATCCTCAAGGAGGAATATGGCATCGAGCCGGCTGCTGCCGCTGTTGCCGTTGCTGCTCCCGCTGCCGGCGCCGGCGAGGCTGCCGCTGCCGAGAAGTCGACGTTCGACGTGATCCTGAAGAGCGGCGGCCAGGCCAAGCTCCAGGTGATCAAGGTCGTGAAGGACCTCGCAGGTCTTTCGCTGGGCGATGCCAAGGCTCTCGTAGACGGTGCACCCAAGGCCATCAAGGAGGGTGTTTCCAAGGAAGAGGCCGAGCAGATCAAGGCTCAGTTGGAGGAGGCAGGTGCCGAAGTCGAGCTCAAATAAGAGTCCGATGTCGGAGCCGGGGGCCGTACGCACGTCGCCCGGACTCTGCTGACAGATCAGGTATAGGGCTTACCGGCGTGTAGGCTCTATGCCTTTTCTTGGTCTAAAGATCGGAAGTGCCGATACGTGCTGTGTCCGTTCTTTGGATATAGATGCTCCCGGGGCGCATTGTGGGCGCCTGCATACGGGGGCATCGGCAGGATTAGGAAATCGCCTGCCGCAAACAGGAAACAACTGCATACGATTCCTTATGGTTCCCGCGTCCGGGCGGCAAACCGAGTCTCTTTGGCCTCGGGAATGATGCCCGCAAGATCGCTCGGATTATGTTCCCGAACAACGTGTCGGAATTATATTGCCGGCAGGCAGGGATTTCCCGGCAGGTTTTCGGACTGGGCGCTCGGAATTGCGTCTCGGGATGCTGCGGTTCGGCAGATGCCGGAACGGGCGATGTTTTGGGGCTACAGGCAAGGGAGCGTACGGGTTGTTTCGATGAAAGTTCGTTTTTCGGGTGCGCGCAACCGTCCCGATTACACTTCAACTAATTTGGATTTTACGATGTCCACAGCAAAAACACAACAAAGAATCAGCTTTTCGACAGTCAAGAACCGGGTGCCTTATCCGGATCTGCTGGAGGTACAGCTAAAATCATTCCGGGATTTTTTCCAGATGGACACCACGGCCGAGAATCGCAAGAACGAGGGTCTCTATAAGGTGTTTCAGGAGAATTTTCCCATCACGGACACCCGGAACAATTTCGTTCTGGAGTTCATCGATTATTATATCGACCCGCCGCGTTACTCGATCGAGGAGTGTCTGGAGCGCGGACTTACGTACAGTGTTCCGCTGAAAGCCAAGCTGAAACTCTATTGCACGGACGACGAGCACGAGGATTTCGGCGTTGTCGTGCAGGACGTGTATTTCGGGACGATTCCTTACATGACCGAACGGGGTACGTTCGTCATCAACGGTGCGGAGCGCGTCATCGTGTCGCAGCTGCACCGTTCGCCGGGTGTGTTCTTCGGGCAGAGCATGCACACCAACGGCACCAAGCTCTATTCCGCGCGTATCATCCCCTTCAAGGGTTCGTGGATCGAGTTCGCTACGGACATCAACAACGTGATGTATGCTTACATCGACCGTAAGAAGAAGTTGCCCGTCACTACGCTGTTGCGTGCCATCGGTTACGAGGCCGACCAGCAGATTCTGGAGATTTTCGACCTGGCCGACGAGGTGAAGGTCTCGAAAGCCAACCTCAAGAAGGCCGTGGGCCGCAAGCTCGCCGCCCGCGTGTTGTCGACCTGGGTCGAGGACTTCGTGGACGAGGATACGGGCGAGGTCGTCTCGATCGAGCGCAACAATGTCATCGTCGACCGCGAGACGGTGCTCGAAGAGGAGCATATCGACCAGATCATCGAGAGCGGCGCCAAGACGATCCTCCTGCACAAGGAGAACTTGTCGGGCATCGACTTCTCGATCATTTACAATACTTTGCAGAAAGACCCCTGCAACTCCGAGAAAGAGGCCGTCGTTTACATCTACCGGCAGTTGCGCGCTTCCGAGCCGCCCGATGAGGCTACGGCGCGCGACGTGATCGAGAAGCTGTTCTTCTCCGACAAACGTTACGACTTGGGCGACGTGGGTCGCTACCGCATCAACAAGAAGCTGGATCTGGACATCGATCCGGCTATCCGTACGTTGACGCGCGAGGACATCATCGCCATCATCAAATACCTGATCCAGCTCATCAACTCCAAGGCCGACGTCGACGATATCGACCACTTGTCGAACCGTCGCGTGCGTACCGTGGGCGAGCAGTTGTCGAACCAGTTCTCGGTGGGCTTCGTGCGCATGGCGCGTACGATCCGCGAGCGCATGAACGTGCGCGACAACGAGGTGTTCACGCCCGTCGACTTGATCAACGCCAAGACTTTGTCGTCGGTCATCAACTCGTTCTTCGGCACTTCGCAGCTCTCGCAGTTCATGGATCAGATCAACCCGTTGGCCGAGATCACGCACAAGCGCCGTCTGTCGGCCCTCGGTCCCGGCGGTCTGTCGCGCGACCGCGCCGGTTTCGAGGTGCGAGACGTGCACTATACCCACTACGGACGTCTCTGCCCGATCGAGTCGCCCGAAGGCCCCAACATCGGTCTGATTTCGTCGTTGTGCGTCTACGCCAAGATTTCGCCGATGGGTTTCATCGAGACGCCCTACCGGTCGGTCGAGAACGGCAAGATCGACATGGACAATTCGCACATCCGCTATTACTCCGCCGAGGAGGAGGAGGGTAAGGTCGTCGCGCAGTCCAACATGCCGATCGACGAGGCCGGCAATTTCTTGCAGCCCGACCGCATCAAGGCGCGCCAGGGAGCCGATTTCCCCGTGGTCACGGACAAGGACGTGAACCTCATGGACGTGGCGCCCAACCAGATCGCGTCGATCGCCGCCAGCTTGATTCCGTTCCTGGAGCACGACGATGCCAACCGTGCGTTGATGGGTTCGAACATGATGCGCCAGGCCGTGCCTTTGGTAACTTGCGAGGCGCCGATCGTCGGCACCGGCATCGAGAAGGACATGATCTCCGACAGCCGCATCCAGATCGTCGCCGAGGGCGACGGCGAGGTCGTTTTCGCCGATGCCACCAAGATTCAGATCAAGTACGAGCGTACGGACGACGAGATTCTCGCGTCGTTCGCCCCCGAGGTGACGACCTACGAGCTGCCGCGTTACCGCCGTACCAACCAGAATACCTCCGTGACCTTGAAACCCACCGTCTTGACGGGCGACAAGGTAAAGAAAGGTCAGATCATCACCGAGGGTTATTCCACGCAGCAGGGCGAGTTGGCCCTGGGCCGCAACCTCAAGGTGGCGTTCATGCCCTGGAAAGGTTACAACTTCGAGGACGCCATCGTGATTTCGGAGCGCATCCAGCGTGAGGATATCTTCACGTCGGTGCACGTCGACGAATATATCATGGAGGTGCGCGACACCAAGCGCGGTGTCGAGGAGCTGACGTCCGACATCCCCAACGTTTCCGAGGACGCCACCAAGGATTTGGATGCCAACGGTATCATCCGTGTCGGCGCCAACGTCCACCCGGGCGATATCCTCATCGGCAAGATCACGCCCAAGGGCGAGAGCGATCCCTCGCCCGAGGAGAAGCTGCTCCGCGCCATCTTCGGAGACAAGGCCGGCGACGTGAAGGATGCTTCGCTCAAGGCGCAGCCTTCGTTGCACGGTGTCGTTATCGGCACGACGCTCTACAGCCGGGCCAACAAGGACACCAAGAAGGGCAAGAGCGCCGAGAAGGCCCAGCTGGAGAAGCTCGACGAGCAGTTCGCCCAGCAGATCGCCGAGTTGACCAAGCGTTTGACCGGCAAGCTCTGGACGCTGCTCCAGGGCAAGACCACCGTCGGCATCACCGACTACTTCGGCGTGGAGTTGTACCCCGCAGGCACCAAGTTCACGCAGAAGATGCTGGAGGAGATCGCCCGCAAGTCCGCCGACGAGAAGTCGGGCGTGGTGACCGGTTACTTGAACCTCGGTTCGTGCAAGTGGACGGGCGATGCCCATGTCGACGCTTTGATCGAGGCGACGATCAACAACTACTCCATCGAGTGGAAGAAGGCCGACGCCGCCATCAAGCGCGAAAAATACAACTTCACCAACGGCGACGAGCTGCCCCAGACCGGCGTCATCCAGATGGCCAAGGTCTACATCGCCAAGAAGCGCAAGCTCAAGGTCGGCGACAAGATGGCCGGACGTCACGGTAACAAGGGTATCGTGGCCAAGGTCGTGCGCGACGAGGACATGCCTTTCCTGGAAGACGGTACGATCGTCGACATCTGTCTGAACCCGCTGGGCGTGCCTTCGCGTATGAACCTGGGTCAGATCTACGAGACCGTGCTCGGTTGGGCCGGCCGCGAGTTGGGCCTGAAGTTCGCCACGCCGATTTTCGACGGTGCGTCGCTCGACCAGATCAACGAGTACACCGCGCAGGCAGGCATTCCGCACAGCGGACGCACCTACCTCTACGACGGCGGTACGGGCGAGATGTTCGACCAGCCGGCCACCGTGGGCGTGATCTACATGCTCAAGCTCGGCCACATGATCGACGACAAGATGCACGCCCGTTCGATCGGCCCCTACTCGCTCATCACCCAGCAGCCGCTGGGCGGTAAGGCGCAGTTCGGCGGTCAGCGTTTCGGCGAGATGGAGGTGTGGGCGCTCGAAGGCTTCGGCGCCGCCAATATCCTGCAGGAGATTCTGACCATCAAGTCCGACGACGTGATGGGCCGTGCCAAGGCTTACGAGGCCATCGTCAAGGGCGAGAACCTGCCCAAGCCGGGCATCCCCGAGGCAATGAACGTGCTGTTGCACGAGTTGCGCGGTCTGGCCCTGTCGGTCAAATTGGAGTAAGAATTTTTCGGACGATAAGAAAAAAGAAAAAATATGTCAATTTCCAAAGACAACAAGGGTAGCAACGGTTACAACCGCATTGCGATCGGTCTGGCTTCTCCCGAGGAGATTCTGGCCCAGTCGAGCGGCGAGGTGCTCAAGCCCGAGACCATCAACTACCGTACTTACAAGCCCGAGCGCGACGGTCTTTTCTGCGAGCGTATCTTCGGCCCCGTGAAGGACTACGAGTGCCATTGCGGCAAGTACAAGCGTATCCGTTACAAGGGCATCGTCTGCGACCGTTGCGGCGTGGAGGTTACCGAGAAGAAGGTGCGCCGCGAGCGCATGGGCCACATTTCGCTGGTCGTGCCCGTGGTGCATATCTGGTACTTCCGGTCGCTGCCCTCGAAGATCGGTTATCTGTTGGGCATTCCGTCCAAGAAGCTGGAGGCCATCATCTATTACGAGCGTTACGTCGTCATCAATCCCGGTGCTGCTGCCGAGCAGGGCATCGAGCGCCTGGCGACCCTCGCCGAGAAGGAGTACCTCGACGTGCTGGCCGCCCTGCCGAAGGGCAACCAGGCGCTGGACGACAGCGATCCCAACAAGTTCGTCGCCATGATGGGCGCCGAGGCGATCTATACGCTCTTGAAGCAGGTCGACCTCGATTCGATGTCCTACGCCTTGCGTCACAAAGCTTCGACCGAGACTTCGCAGCAGCGCAAGTCGGAGGCTTTGAAGTGCTTGAACGTCATCGAGTCGTTCCGCGCGTCGGAGGGCAAGAACAAACCCGAGTGGATGGTCTTGAGCGTCATCCCCGTCATCCCGCCCGAGCTGCGCCCGCTGGTGCCGCTCGACGGCGGACGCTTCGCCACCTCCGACCTGAACGACCTCTATCGTCGTGTCATCATCCGCAACAACCGACTCAAGCGTCTGATCGAGATCAAGGCGCCCGAAGTCATCCTGCGCAACGAGAAGCGCATGTTGCAGGAGGCCGTCGATTCGCTCTTCGACAACTCGCGCAAGTCCAACGCCGTGAAGAACGAGTCCAACCGCCCGTTGAAGTCGCTTTCCGATTCGCTCAAGGGCAAGCAGGGCCGCTTCCGTCAGAACCTTCTCGGCAAGCGTGTCGACTATTCGGCCCGTTCGGTCATCGTCGTCGGCCCCGAGTTGAAGATGCACGAGATGGGTATCCCCAAGGATATGGCCGCTGAGCTTTACAAGCCGTTCGTCATCCGCAAGCTCATCGAGCGCGGCATCGTCAAGACCGTGAAGTCGGCCAAGAAGATCATCGACCGCAAGGACCCCGTCATCTGGGGCATCCTCGAAAACGTCATCAAGGGCCATCCCGTGTTGATGAACCGCGCCCCGACGTTGCACCGTCTCGGTATCCAGGCGTTCCAGCCCAAGCTCATCGAGGGCAAGGCCATGCAGTTGCACCCGCTGGCTTGTACGGCATTCAACGCCGACTTCGACGGCGACCAAATGGCCGTGCACCTGCCGCTGGGCAATGCCGCCATTCTGGAGGCGCAGTTGTTGATGCTCGGTTCGCATAACGTCCTCAATCCCGCCAACGGCGCACCGATCACGGTGCCGTCGCAGGATATGGTGTTGGGTCTCTACTATATTACCAAGCCCCGCAAGGGCGTCAAGGGCGAGGGCCGCGTCTTCTATGGCCCCGAGGAGGCCATCATCGCTTACAACGAGAAGCGCGCCGACCTCCATGCCATCGTGAAGTGCCTCATCGACGAGGTCGACGAGCAGGGCAATCCGGTCAAGACGCTCAAGGAGACCACCATCGGACGCATCCTCTTCAACCAGGTCGTGCCCAAGGAGGTCGGTTACATCAACGAGGTGCTGACCAAGCGTTCGTTGCGCGACATCATCGCCGTAGTGATGAAAAAGGCCGGTGCCGACAAGGTAGCCGCGTTCCTCGACGACATCAAGAACCTCGGTTACCGCATGGCTTTCCAGGGCGGTCTGTCGTTCAACCTCGATGCCGTCATCATCCCCGAGGAGAAGGAGAAGCTCGTGCAGGAGGGTTACGACCGTTCCGACGCCATCATGGAGGACTACAACATGGGTCTTATCACCAACAACGAGCGTTACAACCAGATCATCGATGTCTGGACGAACATCAACTCCAAGTTGACCAAGGCCGTGATCGACACGCTCGTCAAGGACGAGGACGGTTTCAACCCCGTCTACATGATGCTCGACTCCGGTGCCCGCGGTTCCAAGGAGCAGATCCGTCAGCTCAGCGGTATGCGCGGTCTGATGGCCAAGCCCCAGAAGTCGGGCGTCGAGGGCGGACAGCAGGTCATCGAGAACCCGATTCTCTCCAACTTCAAGGAGGGTCTGTCGGTGCTCGAATACTTCATCTCTACGCACGGTGCCCGTAAGGGTCTGGCCGATACCGCCTTGAAGACGGCCGATGCCGGTTACCTGACGCGCCGTCTGGTCGACGTGGCGCAGGACGTCATCATCAACGAGGAGGATTGCGGCACGTTGCGCGGTCTGACGGCTACGGCCATCAAGCGCAACGACGACGTGGTGCAGACCCTCTACGACCGCATCCTGGGCCGCGTAGCCTTGAACGACATCATCCACCCGCTCACCGGCGAGGTGCTCTGCAAGGCCGGCGAGGAGATCACCGAGTCCATCGCCGAGGCGATCGAGAAGTCGCCCCTGGAGTCGGTCGAAATCCGTTCGGTGCTCACTTGCGAGGCCCGTCGCGGCGTCTGCGCCAAGTGCTACGGCCGCAACCTCGCCACCGCCCGCATGGTGCAGAAAGGCGAAGTGGTCGGCGTCATCGCCGCCCAGTCGATCGGCGAGCCGGGTACGCAGCTGACCCTGCGTACGTTCCACGTCGGCGGTGTGGCCGGCGGTACGGCCGTCGAGACCAATGTCGTGTCGAAGTACGAGGGCCGTCTCGAAATCGACGAGCTGCGCACCGTCAAGGGCAAGAATTCCGCAGGCGAGGCGATCGACATCGTCATTTCGCGCCAGTCGGAGTTCCGCATCGTCGATCCCAAGACCGAAATCGTGCTCTATACCCACAACTTGCCTTACGGCGCCACGCTCTTCATGGCGGATGGCGCTGCGGTCAAGAAGGGCGATCTGATCTGCGAGTGGGACCCCTACAACGCCGTAATCATTTCGGAGTTCGAGGGCAAGGCCGTCTACGACAGCATCGTCGAGGGCGTCACCTACCGCGACGAGCGCGACGAGCAGACGGGTCTTTCCGAGAAGGTGGTCATCGAGTCGCGCGACAAGACCAAGAACCCCGTCATCCGCATCGTCGACAAGGCCGGCGAGGAGGTCAAGCAGTACAACCTGCCCGTGGGCGCCCACGTCGTGGTCAAGGACAACGCCAAGATCAAGGCCGGCGACATCCTCATCAAGATTCCGCGTGCCGTCGGCAAGTCGGGCGGCGACATCACCGGCGGTCTGCCGCGTGTCACCGAGTTGTTCGAGGCGCGCAACCCGTCGAACCCCGCCATCGTCTCCGAGATCGACGGCGAGGTGACGTTCGGCAAGATCAAGCGCGGTAACCGCGAGATCGTCATCACCGCCAAGGAGGGCGACCAGAAGCGTTACCTCGTGCCCCTGTCGCGTCAGATCATCGTCCAGGAGAACGACTTCGTGAAGGCCGGCAGCCCGTTGTCGGACGGCGCCATCACGCCCACCGACATCCTCAATATCCTCGGTCCGACGAAGGTGCAGGAGTACATCGTCAACGAGGTGCAGGAGGTCTACCGCATGCAGGGCGTGAAGATCAACGACAAGCACTTCGAGGTCATCGTGCGTCAGATGATGTCCAAGGTCAAGATCGAGGATCCGGGCGACACGCGTTTCTTCGAGGATCAGATCGTCGACAAGTGGGAGTTCATGGACGTGAACGACGAGTTGTACGACAAGGTGGTCGTTACCGAGGCCGGCGATTCGACGAACCTCCAGCCCGGACAGATCGTTTCGCTGCGCAAGTTGCGCGATGAGAATTCGAGCCTCAAGCGCCGCGATCTGCGTCCCGTCCAGGTGCGCGACATCGTGCCCGCTACGTCGACCCAGGTGTTGCAGGGCATTACCCGCGCTGCGCTCCAGACTTCGAGCTTCATCTCGGCGGCTTCGTTCCAGGAGACCACCAAGGTGCTCAACGAGGCGGCTATCCAGGCCAAGATCGACCCGCTGGAGAACCTCAAGGAGAACGTCATCTGCGGTCATCTGATCCCCGGCGGTACCGGTCTGCGCGATTACGACAACCTCGTGGTCGGCTCCAAGGCCGAGCTGGAGACCATTCGCCAGGCCCAGTAGCGGGCATATTCCTGGGCGGCACCCCTTTGGCGGGTGGCCGTTTCGTCAAAAGAAGCCGCTCCGGATTTCCGGAGCGGCTTTTAATTTGAGCAAAATTATGGCGGGTTGGGGGAGTTGCGCAGTGTCGGGGTCGAAGAATGAGGCCTTGCTTTCGTAGTGTTATTCGTTTTTCAGCAGCCGTTTGGCCAGGCCGCCTTCCGACGTCTCCCGATAGAGACTCGGCAGGTTGTGGCCCGTTTCGTTCATCACTTCGACCACCTTGTCGTACGACACCAGGTGCGAGCCGTCGGAGAGCGTGGCGTAGATGTTGGCGTCGAGCGCCCGGGCCGCCGCTATCGCATTGCGTTCGATGCAGGGCACTTGCACCAGGCCGCATACGGGGTCGCACGTAAGTCCCAGGTGGTGTTCCAGTCCCATTTCCGCGGCATATTCGATCTGCGAGGGCGTGCCGCCGAAAAGTTGGCACGCTGCCGCTGCAGCCATTGCGCAGGCTACGCCGACTTCGCCTTGGCAGCCGACTTCGGCACCCGAAATCGAAGAGTGGGTTTTGGCCACGTTGCCGAAAAGCCCCGCTGTGGCCAAGGCCCGCAGAATGCGGATGCGCAGGAAATCGCGCGAGGTGGCCAGGTGGTAGAGCACCGCCGGCACCACGCCGCTCGATCCGCAGGTCGGGGCCGTCACGACCATGCCGCCCGAGGCATTCTCCTCCGAGGTCGCCAAGGCATAGGCATAGATTTTCGCCCGCGAGGAGAGCGAGTCGGAGTAGCTTTTCGATTTGACGAAGTAGGTCGAGGCTTTGCGGGCCACCTTCAGCCCGCCCGGCAGTACGCCGTCGTTGTTCAGCCCCCGCTGGATCGTGTCGCACATCGTCGTCCATACCGTGTCCAGGTAGTCCCAGATCGCGGGGCCTTCGCAGTCGTTCACATATTCCCAGTAAGTCTTGCCCTCGCGGTAGCACCAGGCCTTGATTTCCGAGATCGTCGTCAGCGGATAGATGCTTTGCGGCACTTCCAGACGCGAGGTTTCGTTGGCCAGCGCGCCGCCGCCGATGCTGTATATCGTCCAGGAGTCCGCCGTTTTGCCGTCGCGCAGGGCTTCGAAGAGCATGCCGTTGGGGTGGAACGCCGGCACCACGTCCGCACGCCATACGATTTCGGTCGGGGCGTGGGGTTGCAGCGTCGAGAGGATCGCCGTGTCGGTCAGGTGTCCCTTGCCCGTGGCGGCCAGCGAGCCGTAGAGCGTCACACGGTATGCTTGGGCGTCGGGGCAGCGTTTCAGAAAGAGTTCCGCCGCCTTTTTCGGCCCCATGGTGTGGCTGCTCGACGGGCCGTGGCCTATTTTGAAGAGTTCTTTGAGCGATTCCATGCGATTACTTGTTTTGTCGCGGACCATACGAAAAAGAGCGTGTGCGGACGCCCTTTTTGCTTGTGTTTCGACTTCGTGTGTAGCCCCACCGCGACTCGAACGCGGATTTAGGGTTTAGGAAACCCTCGTTCTATCCCTTGAACTATGGAGCCGAAAACAATGCCTCCTTAAGGGAGCGCACTGCAAAGATACGAATAAGCGAGGGCAAAAGCAAGCTCGCTTGCATTTTGCCGAGCGAGAGTATCTTGAACGAAGTTAAAGATACGAAGAAATCGCATAAAACAGGCATTCGGAGCGTACTAATGTAAGTGATTGAAGCGTAGAATTGTAACGAGTACATCTTTTGCTGTTTGCCGAATGGCCTAAACGCAGGATTTCGAGAGGTTGAGCAAGGGTTTCGTTACTTATCCGTTGGCTATTCGCCGTCGTTTTCTCGCTTCGGCATAGACCGAGTAAACTCGGCTCTGCCCTCGGCTTATCGAAAATGTTGCCCTTTTTCGGATCGGTAAGGAGGGCGCAAAACCTTGTTCCCGTGCACCGGTATCCGAGAGTGCTCCGCATGCGCGGCGTTGCTGCCGTAGGGGGCAAGCCGGAAGTCGTCGGGGTGTTGCCCCATTCGCTGCACATCGTTGGGGAGTGGATATAAAAACGGTCTGCCATACGGCAGACCGTTGCATTTTCCGAAATTTTAGTTGCTTCCGGAAGGCGTTTCCGCCCGTTCGAACGTTTTTTTAGAAGCTGAAACCTACGCCGATCGAGAATACGTTGGCGTGGAGTTTATAGTTGCCCGAGAATACTTCGGTAAGTTGCGTCGGGTTGCCGTATTGGTAGATCGGGTAGGAGCCGCTGCGTTCCGGATCGGCCGACGATACGTAGCAGTAGGCCAGGTCGATCGACACGAACTTCGCAGGGCGGAACGAGAGCCCGGCCGTGTAGGAGACCTTGGTCATCGAGGGGGTCTCGGGGTTCAGGTAGTTGCTGTCCACCGGACTTTCGTCCACATACATGCCCATGCGGGCCGTCAGCCAGTCGGTGGCTCGGTATTGGCCGCCGAAGCGGAATGCCAGCGTGTTGGAGTAGTTTTTCACCGAGTAGATCGGCGCGATGCCCAGTTCCGTTTCGTTGAATTCCACGTTCAGTGCTTTGTAGGCGCTCCAGCCGTTCCATTGCAGGTCGACGGCCAGTTCCCATTTCGGCGTCGGGCGGAACGACACGCCCCACGTCACCACGGTCGGAAGCGGCAGCTCGGCGTTGAACGTGCCGCGATCCAGCCCCGGAATCACCTCGGGCTTGTCGGTCATCTTCATCAGGTTGTTGAGCAGCAGCAGGTATTGTTGCGCTTCGGGCGATGCGTAGTTGAGTGCGGCGCGGCCTTTGCCCACTTTCATGTTCATGCGCGAGCGCCACGTCATGCCTACCGACCATTCGTCGGTGATGTCCCAGAGAAAACCTGCGTTGACGCCTATGGCTACCTTGGCGTCGCCTTGCAGTTTGGCCGACACGATCGCTTGATGTTCGAAATGCGATGCGAAGTATGCCGCTCCTGCTCCGGCTTGGTTCGCATAGCCTTGCAGCGTGGCGATGTTGGCTGCGATTTCCGGTGTCTGGGGCAGTTGTTCCAGTTGGGCGATCTGTTCCGTGAGTTGCGCCGCAGCTACTTGCAGGCCGCCTGCCACGGTGCGGTTGCCCGTCGCGGTGGGCAGCATCGAGCGCGAAAGATCGAAATCGCCCCACGTAATCATCAGTCCCGCACCGATCGAGAGCCGGTCGCAGATCTTGAACGCCACGGTCGGCTGTACGGTGTAGGACTTCAGGTTGATTTGTTGCACCAGATGGGCGCCCGTCCAGTCGTTGCCCCAGTTCATCGACGAGCCGTAGGGTGTGAAGAAGCCTACGCCTATCGAAAGCCGGTCGATGGGTTTGTAGTTTATATATAGGTGCAGCGGCGTCGACAGTTTGTTGTCGGATTTTTCGATCGGGCCTTCCGTATAGCCGTTGGCCAGCGTGGGCAGCGAGCGATAGCGGACGTTGGAGAGTATGCCCGTGAATCCGGCCGAGATGTCGAACTTCGAACTTTGGAACGATGTGGCCGCCGGGTTGAAGAAGATCGATTCCGAATTGAGTTTCATGGCTGTGCCTACGTGTCCCATTCCGGTTTGCTTGGCCGACATATTGTTGACTTGATAGCCTTCGGCAAAAGCCTGTCCCAGCGTAGCCGTTGCGATCACCAAGAATAAAAATTTTTTCATAATATAAATAAAAGATTGGTTAATATTCGCCCGCTCTGCGGGGCGTCGAATCGGGGGCAAAAGTAGAAAAACTATTCTGGGTTCCCAAATATTTTTGGTCTGATTTGCCTGAAAAGTGTGCTAAAAAGAATGGACTTACCATGGGCGATTCAGTTTTCTGCTATAAAAAAGCAAAATTTTTTTCTCTTTTTTTTGTGAAAAATCGGCCTGTTTTCGGTCCGCAACGACAGCCACTTAACCGTTTAAATAAACACCTTATTATGTAAGAAAATTTATGATAATTGAAAAAAAATTCGCTATTATTTGCATGGGGG
>JAIECN010000109.1 GCA_029068505.1 Alistipes sp. | reverse complement strand
GGTTTCAGCAGTTCGTAAGCCTTGACTTTCAGGTCGGTGAGGAATTTTTTCGCTACCATCGGGAACAACTCCAGCAGCAGCACTTCCTTTTCCGTTGCGGCCAACTTCGCACCGCCGGCTTCGGGCAGTTCGGGGTTGGGCTGCATCTGATATTTGGAGGTGTCGTAGGGCGTTTCTTCGCGAACCCCGCAAATCTTGAAGCGGAATTCCGGATCGATCTTGACCGGAGTCTTGCCGTATTCGCCTTTCACCAGACCTACGAACTGCGAACTCTTGTTCGTGTACATCGGACGTCCTGCCTTTTCATCGAGCGCGCAGTTCACGGCCTGGGCGCCCACGATCTGCGAAGTCGGCGTTACCAGAGGCGGCAGACCTGCGGCCAGACGCACCGAGGGAATCAGCTCCATGGCGCGGGGCAGAATCTCTTCGGCCTTGAGCTGCTGGAGCTGGGCTACCATATTGGAGTACATGCCGCCCGGGATCTCGGCCTTCTGCACCAGTTCGTTGGGAGCCGGGAACCCGAAATGGGCCTCGATCTTGCGGCAGGCGTCGATCGTAGCCTGCTCGTCGTTGGCCTTCGCGGCGCGGATCGCTTCGTCGAACAGCGCGTCGATGTCGGCGGGCAGCTTGTCGGTCAGCGGGTTGAACGGTTTGGGTTCGGGTTTCTCCGTACCGAATACCGAGCGGTTGAGTTCCTTGCGGATTTCGCGCAGCTGGGTGTTGATCTTGGCCACGGCTTCCATGTTCACGCCCGTGTCGATGCCCAGCTTCTGGCAGAAGACATGCACCAGCTCGATGGCCGGAGCGCCCGTGCCGCCGCCGAAATACCAGCAGTTGGTGTCCACGATATCCACGCCTGCGACGATCGCCGCCAGCACCGAAGCCAGACCGTAGCCCGGGGTGCAGTGGGTGTGGAAGTCGACCGGAATCGAAAGGTGCTGCTTGAAGAGCTTCACCAGCGTAGCCACGCGGCGCGGCGGAATCAGACCCGACATGTCCTTGATCGTGATCATGTCGGCGCCCAGGGCCGCCATCTGCTTGGCCTTGTCGAGGAAGTAGGCGTCGGTGAAGACGGGTGCCGGCTTCTTCTTGCCCAGGAGCTTCAGGAAGAGATTCGGTTCGGGATATTTCGGGTCGACCGTGTAGCAGACGGCGCAGTCGGCGATGCCGCCGTATTGCTTGACATATTTGATCGTCGACTTCACGTTGTCCACGTCGTTCAACGCATCGAAGATGCGCATGATGCCCAGACCGCTCTGGATGGCGTTGCGGCAGAAGCCGTCGATGATCTCGTCCGTGTAGGGCGAGTAGCCGAAAAGATTGCGGCCGCGCGAAAGGGCCGTGAGCTTCGATACGTTGCCGACGGCCTGGTGGATGCTCTCCAGGCGCGTCCAGGGATTTTCGTTCAGATAGCGCATCACCGAGTCGGGTACGGCGCCGCCCCAGACTTCCATCGCATAGAAGTTCGCATCCTTGTAGTAGGGCAGACAACGGTCGATCTGCTCCTGGGTCATGCGGGTGGCGAACGAGGACTGCTGTCCGTCGCGCAATGTAAGGTCTCTGATTTTGAGTTTTTTAGCCATATCGATCTATGGTTTGAAATGTTTCGGTTTTCGATGTTCGGTATGCCGTTCGGCAAACAAAAGTAAACAAACGCACCTAACTTTCCAACAATTTCATGCGCTTTTTTGCCGATCCGGCACGGCAGGTCGTTGAAATTCGTATCTTTGCCTGCGCTCTGCCGGTTCGTTCCGTTGGGGTTCCGAAGCAGGCATTGATGATATTTTATAGTGTTTTTTCTATGACTCCGATCGCCGTAATCCTCACTGTTTCGATTTATATCGTCGTCTTGTTCGTCGTCGCCTGGTTGTCGGGCCGGCGGGTCGACAACGCCGGATTCTTCACCGGCAACCGCCGCACACCGTGGTATATGGCCGCTCTGGCCATGATCGGCGCCGCCATGTCGGGCGTCACGTTCATTTCCGTACCCGGTTCCGTGGCCGCCGATTCGTTTTCCTACATGCAGATGGTCGCGGGGTTCACCGTAGGCCAGTTCGTCGTGGCGTTCGTGCTGGTGCCGTTGTTCTATCGGCTGAAGGTCGTGTCGCTCTACCAGTATTTCGAGGAGCGTTTCGGCAGGGTCACTCATCGGGCCGGCGCCTGCTTCTTCTTCGTTTCCAAAATGTTGGGCGCTGCTTTGCGGGTCTATGTCGTCTGCGCTGTCATGCAGCTGCTCGTTTTCGATCACTACGGGCTGCCTTTCTGGCTCAACGCCTCGGTCACCGTGCTGCTCGTGTGGCTCTATACGCGGCAAGGAGGCGTGCGGTCGCTCATCTGGACCGATACGCTCAAGACGCTTTGCTTGGTCGGCAGCCTGGTACTCACGATCGTTTTCGTTGCCCGGGCGCTGGGGCTGGACGGCAGCGATGCGGTGCGCGAGGTTTCGGCATCGCCCATGTCGCGCATCTTCTTCTTCGACGATCCCGCTTCGGACCGTTATTTTTGGAAGATGTTCGTTGCAGGCATCGTCATTCTTGTCGCCATGACGGGTCTCGACCAGGACATGATGCAATGCAATCTTTCGTGCCGCACACCGCGCGATGCCCAGCGCAACATTGTTTTGACCGCCTTCTGCCAGATCGTCGTGATCCTGCTTTTCCTCGTGCTGGGCGTACTCCTATATTTATATGTCGATCGCGCCGGGCTGGCCTTGCCGCCCAAAAGCGACCAGCTCTTTTCGCTGGTGGCTGTCGACGGCGGTCTGCCGGCCGTGGTGGGCGTTGTTTTTGTGCTCGGACTGATTTCCAGCACCTATTCGTCCGCCGGATCGGCCATGACGGCGCTGACAACCTCCTTTACGGTCGACCTGCTCGACGGCCCGGCGCGCTTCAGCGAGTCGCGGCTCACGCGTGTGCGGCGTTGGGTACACGGGGCGATGGCGGTTTGCATGGCCGCCGTGATCCTCGGGGTGGGGTATTTTGCCGACGACAACGCTATCAATCTGTTTTTCCGCATCGTAAGCTATACCTACGGCCCGATCCTCGGCTTGTTCCTTTTCGGCATGTGCTCGCGGCGGCGTGTGCGCGACCGGTGGGTGCCGTGCGCCGCACTCGCAGGCCCGGTGTTCAGCGCCTTGCTGCAATATGCCGCGGCCGAATGGTGGGGCTACCGCATCGGCTTCGAACTGCTGGTCTACAATGCGCTTTTTGTGATGGCGGGGCTGGCGCTGCTGACGGTCGGTCGAAAAAACGAACACCGTATTGAATAAAGTGTTACCTTTGATGCGATAAAATTTTTTGCCATGTCACTCGAACAACAGATTTCCAAGGGCATCATGGATGCCATGAAGGCCAAGGACGCCGTGCGTCTCGGCGCGCTGCGCAACGCCAAGAAGTATATTATCGAAGCCAAGACCTCGGGGCCGGGGATCACGGAACTGCCCGATGCCGATGTGCTGAAGATACTTGCGAAGCTCGCCAAGCAAGGAACCGATTCGGCCGCCATCTTCACGCAGCAGAACCGTCCCGATCTGGCCCAGGAGGAGTTGGCGCAGGTCGCTGTTTTTCAGGAATTCTTGCCCAAGCAGCTTTCGGACGAAGAACTGACCGCCGAGGTGCGGGCCGTCATCGCCGAAGTGGGTGCCGAGTCGATGAAAGACATGGGCAAGGTGATGGGCGCGGCATCCAAACGGCTGGCCGGCCGTGCCGACGGCAAAGACATTTCGGCCAAGGTCAAGGAACTGCTGGGATAGGGATGCTCTTTCGAACGCCGGGAGGAGGCGCGGGGGACCGTTCCGGTTAAGAATTTATGATATGCACGTGCTTGAAAACCTTCATCGCAACCTGAAAAGCATCGCCATGCCGTTGGCTATGGTCGTCGGGGCACTGCTGTGCCGTCCTGTCACGGCGCTGGAAGAGTGGTCGGGGCGGATGATTACGCCGACGCTTATCTTCCTGATGCTTTTCGTTACGTTTTGCCGCGTCAAAGTCCGCGAAATGCGGTTCTCCATGCTTCATGCGTGGCTGCTGCTGTTTCAGGTCGTTGCGTGCGCCGCGGTTTATTTCGCTCTGCTGCCGTTCGATACAACGGTGGCGCAAGGGGCGATGATCTGCGTGCTGGCTCCCGTCGCTATGGCCGCTGTGGTCATTGCTGGCATGCTGGGGGCCAATGTGGCGACGGTCGCGTCTTTCAGTCTGGTGTGCAATATGGTCATTGCGGTCATTGCGCCGGCAGTGCTTACGTTCGCCGGTACGGGCGTCTGTACGTTCGTCCAGATTCTTTCGCGCATCGCGCCGCTGCTGATTCTGCCGTTCGTCGTGGCGCAGGCGTGCCGCCTTGTCGTGCCCCGGCTGGCCGGTTGGGTGGGGGCGCACGGGCAGATTTCGTTCTACATGTGGCTGGCGGCGCTGGTCGTCACGATCGGACGCACCACGGCTTTCATCATCGACCTGCGCGATGTTTCGCGGTCTGTGGAATTGTGGCTCGCTCTTGTCGCTTTGGCGATCTGCCTTATTCAGTTCGTCGTCGGGCGGCGTATCGGACGACGGTTCGGCGACCCCGCCGCTGGCGGCCAGTCGCTCGGACAGAAAAATACCGTCCTCGCTGTCTGGATGGCCCAGTCGTTCCTCGACCCCATCTCCTCCATAGCTCCCACGGCCTACATTGTCTGGCAGAACTTCGTAAACTCCTATCAAATCTATAAAAAGGATAGAGAAATGGCGAAAGATTAAATATAAATCATTAAAATATAGCGATTTATATTTAATTGTGAAGTTTTCGGTTGTTTTTGCGATTTTCCCGACAAGGCCGATAATTGCCCGATGTTTGTTGCTATTTTGTTACTCAAAATGCGGCAGTAACAAATCAAATTCGCCACATTTGCCGTTGAAGCAATAAACGGGAATGGTATGGTGAAGCAGAAACAAACGGTCAAATTGAAGGAGCCGGTGCGAATCCGGTTCAAGCAATTGTCCAACGGAAATCAATCCATCTATTTGGATTATGATACGGGCGACGTGATCCGTAAGGAAAATTATCTCGGCGGCAAACGGAAATACGAGTTTCTGAAGCTATACCTTATTCCCGAACGGACGCGGGAGGACAAGGCGAAGAACGAAGCGACGCTCGCCCTTGCCAAAGCGATTCAGAGCAAACGGATCGTCGAGGTGCAGAATGACGCGCACGGATTCCAGAATACGAACAAGTCCCGAGTGAACCTGCTCGACTATCTGGAAAATATCGGTAAGCAGTCCGCCGAGCAGGGAAGCAGGAACTATGCCCGAACGGTGCTCAATACCGTCCGGGCGTTGAAGTTGTTTCGCAGCGACTATATCGCTTTTCGGGACGTCGATAAGGAGTTTCTCTCGGAGTTTACCGATTACTTGCGGCAGATGCCGAAAGCCAGCAAATATGGCGTATTGAAAGCCGAGCGATTGAAAAACTCTGCTGTCGAGGTCGGTACGACCATTCTCGACGGTATTGGTTCAATGATCGGAACGTCGAAAGTCAAGCGGCAGGAGCAGGAAATCGGAATGCTGCAGCAAGAGGTCGCCGCGCGCGATGATTCTGCAAACGAAGATTCAGACCATGCAAAGCGAGCATAACCGAGAACTGACGGTAATGCAAACACGCCATGCTGCCGAGACGTCGAA
>JAIECN010000108.1 GCA_029068505.1 Alistipes sp. | reverse complement strand
GGTCTGTTCGTTGCTGATCTTATTGATGAAAGTGGTCTTGTTGGACATCGGATGTGTAAATTCTTACAAATTTAAGGAATTATTCGCAAATTCCCATCTTCGCCCGTGATGATTTTGCCCGCGTCGAGCAGCCGGCGCAGCGTTTGGGCGATCTGCTCCGGGGAACCGGGCAGCTTGGCGGCCAGCGTGCGGGGATCGAGCGGAGAGGCGGCCAGCATTTGCAGCAGCCGCTCTTCCAATCCGGCGTCTGCCGGGTTTTCGTCGGGTGCGGGGCGGCTCTCCTGCCGTTTTTCGGCCCGGCGGCGGGCCAGACAGAGGTCGCAGACGCCGCACGGCTCGGGATCGCTCTCGCCGAAGTAGGCTTGGAGCATTGCACTGCGGCACTCCTGTTCGTTGGCCGCATAGGCGATCATGCGCTCGAACCGTTCGAGCATCAGCTCCTGCCGCCGCCGGTAGGTCTCGGGGGCGATGTAGAGGTCGGCGCGGGGCAGCCGCTGTTCGTTGAAAAAGAGGATCGGCGAGCGGTTGGAGGGGATGTAGCGGATGACGCGCAGCTGCCACAGCCGCTTGAGCAGTTCCTTGACCTTGGGCACGGTGTAGCCGCTCCAGGTCGCTATTTCGCCCTCGTCGATGGGGCGGAATTCGGTGAAGACGCCGTTGTAGAGCCGCAGCAGCGTGCGGATGAAGTGGTCGAGGTCGTCGCGCTGCACGCGCAGCTTGTAGAGGTCGTCGCGGCTTATGCAGAACATGATGCGTGCGGGATTCTCCTGGGCGTCGGTCAGCGTGAGGTAGCCGTTCTGCTGCAAGAGCTTCAGCGCGCTGGCCACCGTGCCGGAATAGAGGTGCCGGCGGGCGCAGAAGTCGTGGAGGTTGAACAAAAACGAGGCGCCGGCTCCGTCGCCGATGCCGATCTGGAGGTAGGAGCAGACTTGCTCGTAGATATCTTTCACCTGGTCCAGCGGGGGAAATTCCTGCTTGAAACGCCGGGCTATGCGGTCGCTGTCGTCCGAGGCGACCAGCAACAGCGCATAGGCCCGCTTGCCGTCGCGGCCTGCGCGTCCGGCCTCCTGGTAGTAGCTTTCGAGCGAGTCGCACATGGCGTAGTGGACGACGAAGCGCACGTCGGGTTTGTCGATGCCCATGCCGAACGCGTTGGTGGCGACCATTATCCGCACCTTGCCGGCGATCCACTCCTCCTGCCGCAGGGTGCGCTCGGCGTGGGGCAGTCCGCCGTGGTAGGCTGTCGCTGCGATCCCCTCGTCGCGCAGCAGCGAGGCGATCTGCTCGGTGCCCTCGCGCGTACGCATGTAGACGATGCCCGAGCCGGCGACGTTCTGCACCAGGCGCAGCAGCTGCCCGTTCTTGTCGTCGGTGCGGCGGACGCTGTAGGAGAGGTTGGGCCGGGCGAAGCTGCTGCGCAGCACATGCGGCTCGGCGAAATGCAGGTGGCGCATGATGTCGTCGGCCACAAGTTGCGTGGCCGAAGCCGTGAGGGCCAGGACGGGCACGCCGGGGAGTTTTTCGCGCAGCTCGGCGATGCGCAGGTAGGAGGGGCGGAAGTCGTAGCCCCACTGCGAGATGCAGTGCGCTTCGTCGACAGCCAGAAGCTGCACGTTCATGCGCACGACCCGCAGCCGGAAAGCCTCGGTGGCGAGCCGCTCGGGCGCAACGTAGAGGAACTTCATGTCGCCGTAGACGCAGTTGTCCAGCGCGATGTCGATCTGCCGGGGCGACATTCCGGAGTGGATGGCTGTGGCGGGGATGCGGCGCGCCCGCAACCGGTCGACCTGATCCTTCATCAGGGCGATCAAGGGGGTGACGACGATGCAGAGACCTTCGCCCGCGAGGGCGGGCACCTGGTAGGTCAGCGACTTGCCGCCGCCCGTAGGCATCAGGGCCAGGGTGTCGCGTCCGGCCATCACGGAGCGGATGATCTCGGCCTGCATGGGCCGGAACTCGCTGAAGCCCCAGTAGCGGTGCAACACCTCGTATATTTTCTCGTCGCCGGATTGCATAGGACAAAAATACGAATAAGCGAGGGCAAAAGCAAGCTCGCTTGCATTTTGCCGGGCGTGAGTATCTTGGGTACAGCCAAAAATAAGAATTAAAAAATGAAATGCCGCATCGTTTCCGGGGCTTTCCGATCGTCCGTTCCGAGGAATGCGGCTTGTCGTGTGGTCTGAAAATTGGAAATTCTATTTGTTTGTTGTAATTTTGCAGTCGGTGCATCCGTTCTTGGATGTCGACCGATTCTGAAGCATGGCCCGGAGAAAGTACATATCGCTATTGTTGCTCGTCGTCTATCTGTTGGCGGCGGGCGTAGGAGCCTATGTGTCGCTCTCGTGCCGGTGCATCGCAGAAAAGCATGCGTGCGCGGCGGGTCACGGGTGCCACGGGTGCGCCGATCATGGCGCATGCGGCTGCTGCGTGTTCGACGACGGAGCGGCGCAGACGTTGGAGGCCCCGTGCTGCGGCGATCGCCACTCCACTGAAATCGATCTTTATACGGGCACGCATTCCGACTATGAAAAGGCGATGCGTTGTGCCGTGACGCTGCTGCCGCCGTCGCTGGCGGCCGAGTGTCCGTGTCCGGCCCATGTGCCGGCGTTGCGCCGCCGGCCCATCGAACGGCCCGCACCTGTTCCGGCGGCTCCGCTGCTGGAGTTCGCCGGTCTTCGTGCTCCTCCCGTGTTGGTTTAGAACACCCGGACGGGCGGAACCTTGCAGAGGCAGGGTGTCCGTCCGCTCATGCAGTTTTAACCAATCGACGGAATACGATGAAAATCAAAACCATTATTCTTACTTTTTCGGCCCTTGCTGCATCCGCCGCCGCTTCGGCGCAGGACATGCGGGGCACGGTGCGCGATGCCGAGGGGCAGCCGCTCATCGGGGCGTCGGTCTATTGGGCCGGTACCAACGTCGGTGCGAGCACCGATGCGACGGGTGCGTTCCAGCTGCACCGTGTCAAGAACCGCGATCTGCTGGTGGCTTCCTATCTGGGCTATGTCAACGATACGCTCCGGCTCGCTGCGGGCGTCAACCGGGCGGATTTCGCGCTGCAAAGCGAGGGCGTGGCCCTGGACGACGTGGTGATCGAAGGCAATCTGAGCGGCAACTACGTGAAGCGCGACGGCATCATGAAGGGCGAGATGATCTCGTTCGCCGGTCTGTGCAAGATGGCGTGCTGCAACCTGGCCGAGTCGTTCGAGAATTCGGCGTCGGTGACCGTGGGTTACAGCGATGCCATTTCGGGCGCCCGGCAGATCAAGATGCTCGGTCTGGCAGGCACTTACACCCAGATTCTCGACGAGAACCGCCCCATCATGCGGGGGCTGTCGGCCCCCTACGGCTTGAGCTACACGCCGGGCATGTGGCTCAACTCGATCCAGGTGTCCAAGGGCGTGTCGTCGGTGACGGCGGGTCACGAGGCCATTACGGGACAGATCAACCTGGAGCACCGCAAGCCCACGGACAACGAACGGCTCTTCGTGAACCTCTATCTCGACGACGAGCTGCGTCCCGAGGCGAACATCTCGACCGCATTCCCCGTTTCGCGCGACAAGAAGCTCTCGTCGGTCATTCTGCTCCACGGCTCGATGGACACCGATGTGCGCAAGATGGATCACAACCACGACCATTTCCGCGACCTGCCCAAGTCCGACCAGATCAACGTGGCCAACAAGTGGCTCTATGCGGCCGACAACGGCATGCAGGTGCGCTGGGGCTGGAAGTTCGTGCAGGAGAACCGTCTGGGCGGCATGCTCAACTACAAGAACACGCCGGCCATGCGCGAAGCGATGGTGCGGGACTGGGACTGGCAGCAGACCGGCACGCCGATGCCGCTCTACGGCTCGCACATCCGCAACCGGGGCGTCAACGGCTATTTCAAGGTCGGCACGCCCGTCGGCCCGTCGGTCTACGACGACGAGGAGCAGGACGAGATGCGCTCGAACCTGGCGCTGGTAATCGACTTCGACCATTTCAACGAAGACGCCTACTTCGGGCTGAACGACTACGACGGCAACGAGAACACGCTGTCGGCCAACCTGATGTATGCCCATTATTTCACCTATCGTTCGTCGCTCAACGTGGGAGTGCAGGGCCATTTCTCCCGTATGGACGAGAGCCTGCTCAACCGGACTCCGTGGATTGCCGGCGATCCGGGCGCACGCTATGACCTCGACCGTACGGAGAACGAGGCGGGCGCCTATGCCGAGTATACTTATACTATAAAGGATAAGTTTTCGGTGGTAGCCGGCGTGCGCGGCGACTACAACGGCTACTACGACAAGTTCTATTTCACGCCGCGCGGCCATGTGAAGTGGAACATTACCCCTACGACGACGCTGCGCGCCTCGGCGGGCTTGGGCTACCGTTCGACGAACGTCATCACGGACAACATCGGCATGTTGGCGACGGGCCGCCGCATCGTGATGCCCGACTACCGGGAGAAGGTCTGCTCGGGCCGCGCGTTCGACCGCATGGAGGAGGCGCTGACGCTGGGCGGAAGCCTGACGCAGACTTTCTCGGTGCTGGGGCAGGACAACATGACGTTGAGCTTCGACTATTTCCGCACGCAGTTCTACAACTCGGTGGTGGCCGACCAGGAATACGATCCGCAGACGATCCGCATCTACGATACCCACGGACGCTCCTACACGGACACCTACCAGGTCGACTTTTCGTGGACGCCGGTCGAGCGGCTCGACATCTTCGCCACGTTCCGCTACACGGACAGCGAGATGACGATCGATCGTCCGGACGGAGGAACGGCGCGCGTGGAACGCCCCTTGGTCAGCCGCTATAAGACGCTGCTCAACATTCAGTATGCTACGAAGTTCCGGCGCTGGGTGTTCGATGCCACGGCCCAGCTCAACGGCCCCTCGCGCCTCCCGACGCAGAACGGCATCCTGGCCGACGACAGCTATTCGCCGAGCTATCCGATGTTCTTTGCGCAGGTCAGCCGCAAGGTGGGCAAGTTCGACATCTATGTGGGGTGTGAGAACATCGCCGACTATCGCCAGAAAGACCCGATCCTGCATGCGTCGAATCCTTATTCCTACGAGTTCAACTCGATGAACGTATGGGGGCCGCTGATGGGCCGCAAGTTCTACATCGGCATGCGGTGGAACCTATATTAAGGTGAAAAAAACGATTAACTGGCAATAAATTTAAATAACTATGAAAAAACTTGCAATGCTTTGCCTGGCGCTCGTGATGGGTGCGGGCATGACGATGGCTGCGAAGCCCGCAGCCGAGAAGAAGACGGTAACGACGGTATTTCAGACCGACATTCACTGCGACCACTGTGCCAACAAGATCATGAACAACGTACCCTCTTTGGGCAAGGGCATCAAGGACGTGGCGGTCGATATTGCTACGAAAGAAGTGACGGTAACCTACGATGCCGCCAAGAACAACGACGAAAATATCGTCAAAGGACTGGCGTCGCTTAAGGTAAACGCCCAGCCCAAGAACGCGGCGGGAGAGACGAAATAAACAGCCGATCGACAGGAGGCGCGCCGGAAAACATCCGGCGCGCTTTTTTTATTCCATCGGGCGGATCCGGATTTCGGTGGTCCCCAGCGCCTCGACTTCGCGGGCCAGGCGGTCGAGGTCGGTTTGCTCCTCGACCTGCCCGTAGTGGTAGGGATAGAACAAGACGGGCTTCATGTGGCGGATGACCTCCACGGCCTGGTCGACGGTCATGGTGTAGGGCTGGTTGACGGGCAAAAAGGCGATGTCGACATCGCGCAGCGCCTTCATTTCGGGGGTCGGCTCCGTGTCGCCGGCGATGTAGATGCGCATGCCGCCGATGGTGAGCAGGTAGCCGCAGTCCTCGCGCTGCTTGGGGTGGAACTGGAGGCACCCCTCGGTGGTGTTGTAGGCGGCGACG
>JAIECN010000107.1 GCA_029068505.1 Alistipes sp. | reverse complement strand
TACTTGCGGAGGTTGAGCGTCTTGACGATGGCGCGGTAGCGCTCGATGTCGACCTCCTTGAGGTACTCCAGCAACTGGCGGCGCTTACCTACCAGACGCAGCAGTGCGCGCTGGGTGCCGAAGTCGTGCTTGTTGCTCTTGAGGTGGTTCGTAAGGTGGCTGATACGGTACGAAAACAGCGCGATCTGGCTCTCGGGAGAACCCGTATCGGTGTTGGACTTGCCGTACTGGCCGAAAAGCTCCTGCTTTTTCTCTGCTGTTAAATAAGCCATTGTGTATTGATTTATTTAAGTTCCACTCTACGACGCATCCCCCTTACCGTGAATAACGCCAGAGCGTTCCGCAAAGGTACGAATAAATTCATAATTCAAGATTCGCAACGCACAATTATTTTCACTTCCAGAAGAAAAAAACCATATTTCGGGAAAAATATCGGATTCGCCGCGGCCGTCCGGACTCCCTGCGGCTTCCCGAAGCGCGAATAAAGCCGGCTCCGCAGGGTACCGAACCCTGCAAACGGCCGCACTGCTGGCCGAGGCGGCAAAATCGACGAATAATTTACTATCTTTGCACAGAATAGTACGATCTTATGCTGAACACATTCGCCAAGTGGATGTCGGTCATTCTGGCCGCAACATGCGCAGGATGCGCTTCCCGCCCCGCCTACACGGTCGTCGAGGGGACGATGCTGGGCACGACGCTGCGTGCGGTGGCCGACGTACGGGATGTCGGCAAACAACAACTCTACGCCGCAATCATGGAGCTGGATCGCGAAGCCAAAGCCTCGATGTCGATTTTCGACGAGGGGTCGCTCCTGAGCCGTATCAACCGCAACGAGACCGACAGCACCGACCGCCACATAGCCTATTGTCTTGCTCTGGCCGACAGCATCGGTGCCTTGAGCGACGGGCGCTACGATGTGACCGTCAAACCGCTGGTGGAAGCATGGGGGTTCGCCGGCAAGGCCCGCACTGCCGAGCCGAACATCGACTCGCTGCTGCAATTCGTCGGCCGCGAAAAGGCGGCGATCCGCGACGGCCGCCTGATAAAGAGCGATCCGCGCGTACAACTCGACTTCAACTCGATAGCCAAAGGCTATACGGTCGATCTGCTGGCCGAGCTGGTCGAAAGGCTCGGCGCCCGCAACTACCTGGTCGACATCGGCGGCGAGGTGCGCTGCCGGGGCCTCAACCCCCACGGCCAGGCATGGCGCATCGGCGTCGAGACGCCTTTCGACGGCAACATGTCCGACGGACAATACTTGCAGAAACGCATCGCCATGAGCGACGGCGGCCTGGCTACGTCGGGCAACTACCGCCGCTACTATCTCGACGGGCAGGGACGCAAGGTGGCCCACACGATCGATCCCCGCACAGGGCGCAGCGCCCTGTCGCGGCTGCTCTCCGTCACGGTGGCGGCCCCCACGTGCGCCGAAGCCGACGCCCTGGGCACGATGTTCCTGGCCATGGGTGCCGACGACGCCCTGCAAGCCGTCGAACGGATGCCCGGCGTGAGAGTCTACTTCATCTTGGCGGGCGACAGCGAAGAGGAGTACGAAGAATATGTATCGCCTGCGATGCGGGCACTGATTATGGAGCCGCGATGAAAAAAGCCGTTTTCCTTTATAACAGCCAATCGGGCAAAGGCCGGATCGCACGCAACGAAGATGCGATCTGCGACATATTCCGCAACGCGGGCTACGACATCCGGCCCCTGCCCATCGACTTCGACGCCAACCCCTTCGACGGCAACGAGGAGATCGACCTGATGGTCGTCGCCGGCGGCGACGGAACGGTCAACTTCGCACTCAACGCCATGAAAAACAAAGGGTTGGATATACCGATGGGCATCATCCCCGCCGGCACGGCCAACGACTTCGCCGGGGCGCTCGGCATGTCGAGCAATCCGCTGGAAGCCGCCCGGCAGATCGCCTCGGGCACCATCGACCGGGTGGACTGCGGCTGCGTAAACGGGAAATATTTCGTCAACGTCCTTTCGTTCGGCATCTTTACCACCACCTCGCAGCATACCTCCAATACGAGCAAGCACCTGATCGGCAAGCTGGCCTACCTGATCGAGGGCGTCAAGGAGTTCCGCTCCCTGCACGCCGTACCGCTCGAAGTGGTGGCCGACGGCGAGGCATTCGACCTCGACTCGCTGATCGTGCTGGTGTTCAACGGCGAGACGGCCGGAGGTTTCCGCCTGGCGCGCCGCGCCTCGATCAAGGACGGGCTGTTCGACTGCCTGATGCTCGAAAAGAAAAACGTCATACGCTCCACGGAGGCCATGATCCGCTATCTTCTGGGCGGCAACCCCAAGATCGTGCGGCAGCTCAAGGCCCAGCGGATCGACATCCGCTCGACGCTCAACGAACCGACGGACGTCGACGGACAGAAGGGCGCCGAGTTCCCGCTCCACATCGAATGCCTGCCGGGCGGTCTGCAAGTGATGTGCGAAAAGGAAAATCCGGAACCCGCCGCGTGCAACCCATGATGCGCCAACCATAAAAAACCGCTCCGTCTTTCGCTACGAAGCCGAAGTGCAACGTAATATTTTCAATCCCAGAAGATGGCTCCGATCGGTAAAACCAAACCTGTTCCCGAACGCGAGAACTTGCAGAAAGTCTCGATTCCGCGCATCAAGAAAGAGATGCGCGACGTATTCTATCTGTCCGACGACCTGGTGATCACCTCGCTCGACGCCCAGCACAACGCCACGACCGAACATCCGGTGACCATCGACGGATTCTCGGTCATCATCATGATGGCGGGCGAAGCCGTGGTGTCGATCGACATGAAGAACCACACCGTACGGCCCAATTCGATCGTCTTCTTCAATCCGGGCAGCATCATCCGCACGGTCAGATGCTCGTCCAACGCTGCGGCGTTCGTGCTGGCGTTCTCCAAATCGTTCGTCAACGAGATCCAGATCGACCTTTCGACCTCGCTGCCGGTCTACATGCGCTTCGGCAAGGCTCCCGTGCTGCAAGTTTCGCAGCAGGATGTGGCGGAAATACGCCAGCTCTTCCAACTGGTCAAGACCATGCTGCGCAGCGACAAGGAACGCTACCGCCACGAAATCATCCGCTCGCTCTTCACCACCGCATTCTACCTGATTACCGAAATCAACCAGCGCGACGATCCCGGCGAGCAGAAACAGGGCCGCTGCGAAGTGCTTTTCAGCGAGTTCATGAAACTTCTGGAGCAGCACAGCAAACGCGAACGCAACGTGAGCTTCTACGCCAAGCAGCTGAACATCACGCCCAAGTACCTCTCCTCGGCCGTCAAGGAAGTGAGCGGCAAGACGGCGGCCCGCTGGATCGACGAATCGGTGATCCTCGAAGCCAAATCCCTGCTGAAATACTCGGGCATGAGCATCCAGGAGATCGCCTACCACCTCAACTTCTCGACCCAGTCGTTTTTCGGGAAATACTTCAAGCAGCACACCGGCACCTCTCCGTCGCGCTACAAACGGCGCGGAGAGAGGGCATAATACCGACGCTCATGTTCCGTATCCTCCTTTTGCTTGCATGCGGTTGGGCGCTGGGCGCCTGCACTCCGGCCCTGCCCGAACGCCGGGCGACGCTCGAACACGAGATCCGCACGATCGTCGACTCGGTGCGGGCCACGGTGGGCGTGGCAGCCGTCTTCGGACCCGACGACACCCTGGCGATCCGCCCGGACGCCGCTTTTCCGATGGCCAGCGTCTACAAGTTTCACCAGGCGCTCGCCGTGCTGGACTCGCTCGACCGGGCCGCGCTGTCGCTCAACACGCCGATTCGCGTCCGCCCCTCCGACCTGCATCCCGACACCTGGTCGCCCCTGCGCAAGGCGCGGCCCGAAGGCGGCTACGAACTGCCGATGGCCGAGCTGCTGGCTTACAGCGTGGCGTTGAGCGACAACAACGCCTGCGACCTGCTTTTCCGGTTTCTCGGCAGCCCGAGAGCCGCCGACCGCTACATGGTGAAACTGGGCCTCGGCAACACGGTCATCGCCACCGACGAACAGGCCATGCACGCCGCACCCTGCTGGCAATACCTGAACCGCACCTCGCCGCTCGACGCCGTGCGGCTCCTGGAGCGGTTCCGCCGCGGCGAACTGTTGAGCGCCCGAAACACCGAATTCCTCATGCGCACGATGCTGGCGACCGCCACCGGCCCCAACAAACTCAAAGGACTGCTGCCGCGCGGCGTACGGGTCGCGCACAAAACCGGCAACGGCTTCCGCAACGAACACGGCATCATGGGTGCCGAAAACGACATCGGAATCGTCTTTCTGCCCGACGGCCGGGCCTACTCGATCGCGGTGTTCGTGACCGACTCCCAGGAATGCGACAGCCTCAACGAAGCGATCATCGCCCGCATCTCGCGCTGCATCTACGATTACTTCTCGGAACCGGCCCTACAATAACGATCTCGGCCCGTCCTCTCGAAACGATGGCCCCGCCCCGGCCCTCCCGGAGCAAACGCACCCGTATTACAAAAACAAAAAAACCCCCGCACCCTCGGTACGGGGGGGATTGA
>JAIECN010000106.1 GCA_029068505.1 Alistipes sp. | reverse complement strand
TGTATCGATGATACGTAAGGTTTTTTCGTTTTCAGGTGGTGCGGATTAAAGCAATAGAAAGCAGGTTTTACAGTCCTAAATCGTGACCTGTTTTCGAAGGTCTGAAAATTGGTCACGATTTGGACGTATTGCATTATCTTATGCCTGAATATGGTCGATGCTACAAAACATTTGATTACTTTGTAGCTATGCGCACACGTATAGTATGAAAGTCCTGACAGCGCAAAGATCGATCCGCTGCCGAGAACAAAAAATCGAAATAACGGATGCCGAGAAGCGGCGAAAGAACAACTGATGAACATTACCGGAATACTCGCATACGGGCTTCGACCGGTTCGAAGTTTTTAGCCGGAGGGTCTCCGGCCGGCAGTCCGAAAGGCATCTGGGCCACCAAGCGCCATTCTGCAGGCAGCCGCCATCGCGCCCGCACTTCCTTGTCGATGAGCGGATTGTAGTGTTGCAGCGACGCCCCGAATCCGGCATCTTCCAGCAAGGTCCATACCGCCAGTTGGTGCATGGCCGAAGTATGTTCCGACCACCCATGAAAGTTTCCCGCATACAGTGGAAACCGTTGTTGCAGCGAGCGTACGACTTCCGTATCTTCATAGAATAGTATCGTGCCATAGCCCGCAGCGAATCCACGGTCGACTTTTTCGGCCGTACGAGCGAACGCTTCCTCGGCAACCATGCTGTGCAGGGTGCGTTTCACGATCTTCCACAATGCCGCATGGTGTTCGTGGAGCAGCAATACCAGACGCGTCGATTGCGAGTTGAACGCCGAAGGCACATGCTTGATTGCAAAGCGCACGATTTCTTCGATCTGCGCATCCGGGATCGGCGAATCGGCCGACAGCGCATAATAGCTGCGACGGCGCATCAAGGCATCTTTGCAACTTCTTTCCATGATTCGGATCGTTTTATGGGACAACAGCAAAAATAGGGCAATACTTATTCGCTCTAAAGATTTATTTCTTCCCGTCTATATACTTTGATGCAGCAGTAGGTATTAATCATGTATTTCTTTTTCACGAAGCGATTCCCGCAACCATATTAATACTATCTTTGCTGCCATGAAAAAAGAGGTTATCGAACTTTTCACAGCTTTGGGCGAGCGGCTCCGCAACTTCGGAAGCGACACAGCGACACAGCAGATCGCAGCTGAAGCATGCCGCACGAACGCATGGTTTTCGTCCCAGGAAATCCGGCGGGCCACGACAGCCATCGCCGAACGGATGCTCTGCCGTGAAACGCTCGAAACATGGCTGGGAGCCTATCCCGTGCCGGTCGCCGTGCCGCGCCGCGTGCTGGTCATCATGGCGGGCAACATTCCGCTGGTCGGGTTCTTCGATCTGCTGTGCGTCGTGGCGGCAGGGCATCGCTGCGTGATCAAACCCTCGGGCAAGGACACCGTGTTGATGCAATATGTCGTAGATACATTGCGTTCGATCGACCCCGATGTCGCCATAGAATTCTATGACGGCACCTCGCCGATCGACGCCGTGATCGCCACGGGCAGCAACAACGCACGCCGCCATTTCCATGCCCGGTATGCCGGCATTCCCGCCTTGCTGCGCGGCCATCGCCAGTCGGCAGCCGTACTCTCGGGCAACGAAACCCCGGAACAGCTCGCCGCATTGGCCGACGACCTGTGGGCTTATTCCGGATTGGGCTGCCGCAATGTATCCATGCTGTTTCTGCCCCAGGGATGCCCGCTCAACCTGCGGATGCCGCCGATGAATCCCAAATTCCGCAACGACTACCTGCGCACACGCGCCCTGCTGACCATGGCCGGGCAGCCGTTCATCGACCTGGGATGCGCCGTCGCGGTCGAGCAAACCGATTTTCCGGCATCGTTGAGTTGCATCGCTTACAGCCGCTACCAAGATATCTCCGAAGCAGAAGCATGGCTGGCGGCCCACGACGACGAAATACAATGCGTTGTCACGGAAGCCATCGCCCACAGCCGGCGCACAGGATTCGGATGCGCGCAATCGCCCGCACCGACCGACTGGCCCGACGATCGCGACGTGATGGCATGGCTGACCCGGGAGGTAGGATGACCGATACAGCAAGGCTCCCTGCATACAACATTTTACGCCGAAAAGTCTTACATTTGTGCTATAAAATTTACTGCATATGTCAATGATCTTCAGATTCCGCATGTTGAGCGACGAAAACGACAATTTCGTACGCGACTACGAAGTGCAATACGACACGTCGCTGCTCGATTTCCATCGCTTCATCCTCTCTTCGCTCGAATACGAGGAGTGCATGGCTTCGTTCTTCACGGCCGACGAACGGTGGGAAAAACTGCGCGAATTCACAAGCATGGAGATGGGCGGCGATGGCGAAAACGCCCCCGAAGCAATGGAGCGAGTGGCTCTGGGACAGATCATCCACAACAACCGCGACCGGCTGATCTACCTTTTCGATCTGTTCGGCGACCGGGCTTATTATTTGGAGCTGACCGGAACTTTCGAGGCCGAAAAGGGCGCATCGTATCCGCGCGAAATCTATGCCCGGGCCGAGGCGCCCGATCAATACGACCCGACGAAAGGCGGAGACTCGGACGACGGATCGATTTTCGATGACGCGATGGGCGAATTCAGCGATTTCGAAGGCGACGACTCCTACGACGACGAATATTGATGCTCTGAAACGATAGGGCAGGGCATTTCCGAAAGCATTCCGACCGTTCGCGCATGCCGTCCGAAGCGTTGCCGGGCTTCCGGCTACCTGGCCGCAATGCTCGGCTTCGGTCTCCGATTCCGCACGAAAGTTTGCGAAGTCGTGTTTTTTTCCTACTTTTGCCGTGCTTCTTTCAAGGAGCGGTCGCTCGGATGGTGGAATAGGTAGACACGCCGGACTTAAAATCCTGTGACCAGCAATGGTCGTACGGGTTCGATTCCCGTTCCGAGTACACAAAAAGGCCGCATGTCGTAACGACATGCGGCCTTTTCTTCGATTCCAACACTCTATTTCTTTCCTTGCGCCGCCACGGCAGCCATTGCCGCGGCCACTTTCTCGGGGTCGCCCAAAAAATAGTCGTGGACGGCGTTCAATTCTTCGTCGAATTCGAAAACATACGGCACGGCTGTCGGCAGGTTCAGTTCGGCGATGGCGTCGTCGCCGATCCCTTTCAGATGCTTGACGATTCCGCGCAAGCTGTTTCCATGAGCCGCCACCAGCAGCGCATCGCAATGCGCCAGCCGGGGCAGGATTTCGCACTGCCAGTAGGGCAGCGTGCGCGCCACGGTCATGGACAGCGACTCGGTGAGCGGCAGTTCGGCCCGCGGCACCCCGTCGTAGCGCGGATCGAAGCGAGGATTGCGCGGGTCGTCGGCCGCGAGCGGTTCGGGCGCCACGTCGAAACTGCGCCGCCAGAGAAGCACTTGTTCGTCGCCGAACTTCTCGGCGGTCTCGCGCTTGTTCAGCCCTTGCAAGGCTCCATAATGCTTCTCGTTGAGCCGCCAACTTTTGGCGACCGGTATCCAGTCTTGATCCAGCCGGTCAAGCACGACGTCGAGCGTCTTGACCGCCCGTTTCAGAAACGAGGCATAGGCGAATCCGAAGCGGAAGCCCTCGCGCCGGAGCAATTCCCCGGCTTCGGACGCCTCCTGCACGCCGCGCTCGCTCAAGTCGACATCCGTCCAGCCCGTAAACCGGTTTTCCCGATTCCATACGCTCTCGCCGTGGCGGAGCAAAACGATTCTTTTCATCATTCTTCGCAAGATTCAGACCTGTCCGCCGACCGGATCGGCGCATACTTCGTTGACCGGTTTTTCACCCGCAGCAAACCGGGCGATGTTGTCCATCGTCACACGTGCGATGTTATCCAGCGCTTCCCGGGTGAAGAACCCTTGATGCGAAGTGACGATCACGTTGTTGAACGACAGCAGACGCGCCAGCACGTCGTCGTCCATGACCCGATCCGAGGTGTCCTCGTAAAAATAGCCGGCCTCCTCCTCGTAGACGTCCAGCCCGGCGGCGCCGATCTTCTTCTCTTTCAGCCCGTCGATCAGCGCTTCGGTATGGATCAGCTGCCCGCGGCCGGTGTTGATGAGCATCACGCCCGGCTTCATCCGCTCGATGGCCACGTCGCCGATCATGTAGCGCGTGCGGTCGGTCAGCGGACAATGCAACGAAATGATATCGGAGCCGGCATAGAGTTCGTCCAGCGAAACGTAGGCGATGCCCGCGCCGGCAGCGTACGCCGGATCGGGATGCAGGTCGTGCACCAGCACCTCCATGCCGAAACCCTTGAGTATCCTGATCAGTTCGCGAGCGATTCTGCCGGCGCCGATCACGCCGGCCGTTTTGCCGAACATGTCGAATCCCAGCAACCCGTGCAACGAAAAATTGCCGTCGCGGGTACGCCAATAGGCCCGATGGATCTTGCGGTTCAAAGCCAGCATCAAGGCCACGGCATGCTCGGCCACCGCATGGGGCGAATAGGCCGGAACCCGCACCACGACCATGCCGTGACGGGCCGCCGCCCCCAGGTCGACATTGTTGAACCCGGCGCAGCGCAACGCGATCAGCCGGACTCCCATGCCGGCCAACGAACGGATCGTTTCGGCATCGGCCGTATCGTTGACGAAGATGCAGACGGCATCGGCCCCCTGGGCCAGCGACACGTTGTTGGCGTTCAGATGGCTGCGGTGGTAGCAGACTTCGAAGTTCCGGGAAGCGCCGGCCTGTTCGAACGACTCGCGGTCGTAAGGTTGCACGCCGAAAAAAATGATTTTCATAATTGTGTGCGATCTTTCCGCACGACAACAGCAATTTCCGGGCCTAAAAAAAGAACTGCGCTCAAGATGACGGCCGCGACGGAGAGGGGAAGGACGATGCGCGCGGTGCAATGAAAAACAACAGAAAAAACAAACGCCCGGACTACTTCCGGGCGTTACGGTATTCGGTAGGCGACATGCCTGTGTGGTTCTTGAAATATCGGCCCAGATAAGACTGGTCGGGGAAATGGAGCCTATAGGCGATCTCCTGCACCGAAAGGTCGGACGACTGCAACAACATCTTGATTTCCAAAACGACGGCACGGTCGATGAACTCCTTGACCGAACTATGGGCAATGTTGCGCACGACGGTCGAAAGATACCGGGCCGAAATGCACAGCCGGTCGGCATAGAACGCCACATCGCGGCGTTGCAAGCAGCACTCGTGGGTCAGATGGACGAACCGGTGGAACAACTCGGCCTGCCGCGACGTTCTCCGGGCCGGATGCTCCCGATACGACAAGTGGCGCTGATATTTGTCGTAACACTCCAGCAGCATGTTCTGCAAACGATTGCGGATGATCGTATTGCGGTAGACATTGGCCCGGTCCCGATAGGTGTATTCCATCATGCGGAACCACGCTTCGCATCCCTCGATCATCTCTTCGTCCATGAGCGTGATCGGACATTCGCGCAGGGCATGGAAGAATGCCGGTTCAAGCCGGAACGCCGCCTCGGCGAACATCTCCTTGGAGAAAGCACAATAGCCCATGCGGAAATCCTCGGTGCGGTCGGTGAACATCAACATCGACCCCGGCATCAAAAAAAGCGACGTGCCGCGCCCCACGGTGCCCCGATACTGATTGACAGTGGTTTCGGCGCTGCCCTGGAAGCACAACGCGAATACGCAGCTGCCGCAGCGCGAAACATAGTTGTTGTAGAACGTAAAATCGGAAATTCCGACCACGAACTGCTCCTCCTGCGTAGTGACCAACGGATCGACGGAAAGCATGCGTTTGTTTCTTTTTTTGGACAAAAGTAGCGAAATTCCTCGTATTTCGAAAAAATACATTCCGAAAATGAACAATACTTTTCGCAATATAAAGATACCAAATCCGTTAATTTACCATACTTTTGCAACGGAAAAAAATTCAATGGAAAGATTATGAAGCAGACACTCGTGAAAGCAATCGTTGCAGCCGGCTGCATGGCAGCAGCAGGCTGCGGACAGGCCCCTGCGACCATGGCGCCCGGACAATATGCCGTGCTGACCGTCGCTACGACCGACCGCGAAATACCGACCAACTATTCGGCGACCATCCGCGGACGCCAAGATATCGACATCTTCCCCCAGGTCTCGGGAACGATCTCGGAACTCTGCGTGACGGAGGGTCAGAGCGTGACCAAGGATCAGACGCTCTTCATCATCGATCAAGTGCCCTACAAGGCAGCGCTCCAGACGGCCGAAGCCAACGTAGCGGCAGCCAAGGCCGGAGTGGCGACGGCACAGCTCGTCTACGACAGCAAAAAAGAGTTGTTCGCCCAAAAAGTGGTTTCGAAATTCGACCTGGCGACGGCCAAGAACTCGCTGCTCACGGCCCAGGCGCAGCTGGCCCAGGCCGAAGCGCAACGCGTGAACGCAGCCAACAACCTCTCCTACACGGTGGTGAAAGCTCCGTCGAACGGCGTGGTAGGCACGCTGCCGTACCGCGAAGGCGCCCTGGTCGGCCCTTCGGCGAAGTTGACTACCGTATCGGACAGCTCGGAGATGTACGTCTACTTCTCGATGACCGAAAACCGGTTGCTGGAGTTGGTACGCCGCTACGGTTCGATCGCCAACACGCTGAAAAACATGCCCGACGTACGTCTGTTGCTCAACGACGGTTCGCTCTACGAGCAGGCAGGACGCGTGGAATCGATCAGCGGCGTGATCGACATGACGACAGGCAGCGTGCAGCTGCGCGCCGTCTTCCCCAACAAGAACGGTCTGCTGCACAGCGGCGGTTCGGGCAACATCGTGCTGCCCGCAATCTTCAACGACTGCATCGTGGTGCCGCAGAACGCCACGTTCGAAATCCAGGACAAAGTATACGTATATAAGGTGATCGACGGCAAGGCTTCGGCTTCGATGATCGACATCGAAAAGAGTTCCAACGGCAAGGAGTACATCGTACGCAGCGGCCTCACGCCGGGCGAAACGATCGTAGCCGAGGGTGTCGGCCTGCTGCGCGAAGGCACGCCGATCGTAGCCAAACAGACCCCCGCATCGCAGACGGCCGCCGGCGAGGCTGCCGAAACCCCAACCGTAAAGGAGGAATAACCTATGACACTCAGACATTTCATCGAACGCCCCGTCCTGGCGTCGGTCATATCGATCGTCATCGTCATTGCCGGACTGATCGGCCTGGCGACGCTGCCCGTGGAGCAATATCCCGACATCGCACCCCCGACGGTCATGGTGCGCGCCTCCTATCCGGGCGCCAGCGCCGAGACCATCCAGAAATCGGTGATCGTACCCCTGGAGGAGGCGATCAACGGTGTGGAGGACATGATCTACATTACCTCCGACGCTTCGAACGCCGGCTCGGCATCCATCACGGTCTATTTCAAGCAAGGTACCGACGCCGACATGGCGACCGTCAACGTACAGAACCGCATCGCCACGGCCACCGGCTCGCTGCCGGCCGAGGTGACGAAGATCGGTGTAACGACAATGAAGCGCCAGACTTCGATGCTGATGGTATTCGCGCTGAACAGCCCGGACGACAGCTACGACGAGGTATTCCTGGCCAACTACATGAACATCAACATCAAACCGCGCATCCAGCGTATCCAGGGCGTGGGTGAGTTCATGGCCTTGGGCGCCGACTATTCGATGCGTATCTGGCTGAAGCCCGACGTGATGGCCCAGTACCGGCTCGTGCCCTCGGACATCACCTATGCGCTGGCCGAACAGAACATCGAATCGGCGGCCGGTCAGTTGGGCGAAAACTCGGACAACGCATTCCAATATACGATGAAGTACCGCGGCCGCAAGATGACGCCCGAAGAATTCGGAGAAATCGTCATCCGCTCGACCGCCGACGGCCAGGTGCTGCATCTGAAAGATGTGGCCGACATCGAGCTGGGCGGCGAATCGTACGCCTACAAGGGCTATGCCAACGGCCACCCGGGCATCGCGGCGCTGGTGTTCCAGACCGCAGGTTCGAACGCCACGCAGGTGGTGGAGGAGATCGAAGAGCTGCTCGCAGAAATCAAGGCCGAACTTCCCAAAGGCATAGAAATCGTGCGTTTGCAGAACGTCAACGACTTCCTCTACGCTTCGATCAACGAGGTCATCAAAACCCTCTTCGAGGCGATTCTGCTGGTCGTCTTGGTGGTGTACGTATTCCTGCAGGACATCCGTTCGACGTTGATTCCCACGATTTCGATTCTGGTCGCCCTGATCGGTACGTTCGCATTCCTTTCGATCGCCGGTTTCTCGATCAACCTGCTGACGCTCTTCGCTCTGGTGCTTGCCATCGGTACGGTGGTCGACGACGCCATCATCGTGGTCGAAGCCGTGCAGGCGCGGTTCGACGCGGGCTACAAATCATCCTACATGGCTACCATCGACGCTATGTCGGGCATCTCGTCGGCCATCATCACCTCGACCTTGGTTTTCATGGCCGTGTTCATTCCCGTAGCGATGATGGGCGGTACGTCGGGTGTTTTCTATACGCAGTTCGGTCTGACGATGGCCGTGGCGGTGGGTATCTCGGCGCTGAACGCCCTTACCTTGTCGCCGGCGCTCTGCGCCCTGATCATGAAGCCCTATTTGGATGAAAACGGCGAAATGCGCAACAACTTCGCAGCCCGCTTCCGCAAGGCATTCAACACGGCGTTCAACACCATGATCAACAAGTACAAGCACGGCGTGATGTTCTTCATCAAGCATAAATGGCTCACGTGGGCTACCCTCGGACTGGCTTTCGCCGCTCTGATTCTGTTGATGAACACCACCAAGACGGGTCTGGTGCCCGACGAAGACCAGGGTACGATCATGGTCAACGTGACCACGGCTCCGGGCACCTCGCTTTCCGAGACGGACGAGGTGATGAAGGAGATCGGCCGCCGGCTGAAGGCGATACCCCAGGTACGCGATTTCAACCAGGTAGCCGGCTACGGCATGATCGCCGGACAAGGCAACTCCTACGGTATGTGCATCGTCAAACTCAAGGACTGGGAAGAGCGTCCGGAGAAAGAAGACGCCGTCAATGCGGTGATCGGGCAGATCTACGCCCGTACGGCCGACATCAAGAACGCACAGATATTCGCCGTAGCGCCGCCCATGATTTCGGGTTACGGCACCTCGACAGGTTTCAACATGTATCTGCAAGACCGTGCCGGCGGCGAAATCGCGGACTTCTATAACATTTACCTGCAATTCATCGGAGCGCTCAACCAGCGTCCGGAAATCGGCCGCGCCTATTCGACGTTCAACATCAACTTCCCGCAATACGTGGTGGACATCGATGCGGCAAAAGCCAAGCGCGCAGGGATTTCGCCCACCGAAATCCTCTCGACCCTCTCGGGATACTATGGCGGCCAGTATGTCTCGAACATCAACCGCTTCTCGAAGGTCTACCGCGTGATGCTCCAGGCCGACCCCAAATACCGCCTCGACACCGAATCGCTCGACAACGTGTTCGTGCGCATGCAGAGCGGCGAGATGGCTCCGATCAGCCAGTTCGTGGAGTTGACCAAAATCTATGGTCCGAGGTGCTGAACCGCTTCAACCTCTACAATTCGATCGCCGTGACGGGTACGGCGGCCGACGGTTACTCGTCGGGCGACGCCATCGAGGCGATCCGCCAGACGGCCGCCCAGGTGCTGCCCAAAGGCTTCGGCTACGAATTCGGCGGCATCACGCGCGAAGAGGCGCAGACGGGCAGCAACACGACGATCATCTTCGGCATCTGCATCCTGCTCATCTACCTTATCCTTAGCGCTTTGTACGAAAGTTTCATCATCCCGTTCGCCGTCATTCTCTCGGTACCGTGCGGTCTGATGGGTTCGTTCCTCTTCGCCAGAATGATGGGGCTGGAAAACAACATCTATCTGCAAACGGGTCTCATCATGTTGATCGGTCTGCTTGCGAAGACGGCCATCCTGCTGACCGAATATGCCGGCGACCGCCGCCGGGCAGGCATGTCGCTCACGCAGGCCGCCGTATCGGCTGCCAAGGTACGTCTGCGCCCAATCCTGATGACCGTATTGACGATGGTCTTCGGCATGATTCCGCTGGTGCTGGCCAGCGGCGTAGGCGCCAACGGCAACTCGACGCTCGGAACGGGCGTTGTGGGCGGCATGATCGTCGGAACGCTGGCCCTGCTGTTCCTCGTGCCGTCGCTGTTCATCGTGTTCCAGACTTTGCAGGAGAAGATCAAGCCCCTGGAGTTCGATCCCGCTCCCCAGTGGTCGGTGCGGGCCGAGATCGAGGAGTGCAAAAACGAGAAGGAGGAATAGTGATATGAGAAAAACAATCATCGTATGCCTGGCAGTCGCGATGACCGGCTGCGGCATCTACAAACCCTATACACGGCCCGAAATCCAGACCGACGGATTGTACGGCACGGCCGAAAGCGCCGACACGGCCACGTTCGGCAACATGGACTGGCGCGAGGCATTCGCCGATCCGCAGTTGCAGGCCCTCATCGACGAGGCGCTCGACAACAACACCGACCTGCAATCGGCCTACTGGCGGATGAAGGAGGCCGAAGCGGCGCTCAAGTCGGCCCGGCTGTCGTATCTGCCGGCGGTCAACTTCGCGCCCCAAGGTTCGATCAGCAGTTTCGACAACAGCCCCGCCAGCAAGACTTACACCATTCCGGTCACGGCAAGTTGGCAGATCGACATCTTCAATTCGCTGACCAACGCCAAGCGCAAGTCGAAAGCAGTCTATGCCCAGAGCAAGGAATACCGTCAGGCCGTACGTGCGCAGTTGATCGCCGGCGTAGCGAACCTCTACTACACGCTGCTGATGCTCGACAGCCAGGAGGAGGTGACCCGTCAGACCGCCGACAAGTGGCTCAAGAGCGTGGAGACCATGCGCGCCATGAAGGATGCCGGCATGACCAACGAAGCAGGCGTAGCCCAATACGAAGGCACATACTACTCGATGGAAACGTCGCTGCACGACATCGCCTACCAAATCCGTCAAGTCGAGAACAACCTTTGCACGATCCTGGGGCGCGTTCCTCAAGCGATCGAGCGCGGCCGGCTGGATGCACAGCGCATGCCCGGCAATCTGGTCGTAGGCGTTCCGGTGCAGATGCTTTCGAACCGTCCCGACGTGCGGGCCGCCGAATTCGCCCTCATGCAGGCCTACTATGCGACGGCCGAAGCCCGCTCGGCGCTCTATCCGTCGATCACGTTGAGCGGCACGGCCGGCTGGACGAACAGCGCCGGGTCGATGATCGTCAATCCGGGCAAATTGTTGCTCAATGCAGCGGCTTCGCTGTTGCAGCCGATCTTCAACGCCGGAGCCAACCGTGCCCGTGTGAAAATCATGAAAGCACAGCAAGAAGAGTCGCGGCTGGCATTCCAGCAAGCGCTGCTCAATGCAGGTGCCGAGGTGAACAATGCTCTGACTCAATACCAATCGGCCCAGGCCAAAACCGACCTGCGCCAGAAACAGATCGAAGCGATGGAGCGTGCCGTGAAAAGCACCGAACTGCTGATGCAGCACTCGTCGACCACCTACCTTGAAGTGCTGACGGCCCAGCAGTCGCTGCTTTCGGCCCAGCTTGCTCAAATAGCCGATCAGTACGACGAAATCCAAGGCGTAATCAACCTCTACCAAGCACTCGGCGGAGGCCGCGAAATCGCAGAATAAAGCGCTCCGTAGAGCAATGAACTTCACCCCCTTGCCGCAGATTGCGGCAAGGGGGTATTCGTTTTCGATCCCGTTGACCGATCCTCCAAAAAGTTTTATTTTTGCAATATAAAGT
>JAIECN010000105.1 GCA_029068505.1 Alistipes sp. | reverse complement strand
GTCGGCTCGATGACCGCATCGGCGCCGTACTCGCGGGCCAGATTGACCAACCGGTAGAGAGCCACCCGGCGGACGACATCCTCGGGATGCGTCACGTCGGTAGTCGCATCCCGGTAATCGTTTTGCAGATAACCCAGTTTCAGGATGCCGTTGTGCTTGCAGACGAGACCGAACTTACCCGTAGAGAACTGCATCGAAAACTCGCCGTCGGAATCGACGATCTGGGATTTGCCACCCTCCTTGTCATAGGAATAGAGGACCACGGCTTCGGCTGTGATCGTATTGAGAATTTCGTAATCCGAACGTTCGAGATTCAGATCGGACAACGGAGCCGCACCGATCGTATTGACGGCACGAGGCATGATGACCTGTTTGACCGAACCGCACGACGCGAGAGAAACGGCGCAAACAGCCAAGACTAAAAGTTTTTTCATTTTTTTCGAGTTTGTTGTTCGTGAAAGATTGTTCCGAAGTCCTCGGATCGGGGAAGTGCGGACAAACAAAAAGCGCGGACTTCTTCGCAAGATGCCGGATTCTGCGGTCTTCCACAACCTTGTCCCCGAACAACGGAATAAAGCCCACGCTGGGATACAGCATGGGCGTCAAACTTTATTCCTTCGGGGACATTCGTGATAAGTGGAAGTTTCAGAATCCCGAAATACAAGCTAACGCCTTCTATTTATATGTCCTCGGATTTTATTGTTCCATAGGCAAAAACGGATGAATTTTCAACGAAGATAAACGAAAGTCGGCAAAATACAAAATTTTTCCGCGCGATCGGAGCGGGTCGGCATCCGCCTGGCCGCTACCGGAAATCGATCCACTCGTAATCGGCATAATCGGCCCGGTCGAAAGCGCTGAAAGCCTGCCGGGGCGCTCCGATGCGATCGATCCGCACGGCGATCCGCTCGCCGTCGAAGTCGTAGCAGATTGAACGGGGCTGCAACCCGGCCGTGCTCAAAGTCAAAGTGATGCTTCCGGCGGGCGCAGCATTCCCCGCAGCAGGAGCCAGCATCACCACGGTCGCGCCATCGTGTTCCGACACAAGCGTGGGCGCATACTCGCTGCCCAAGAAATCGAACGCATGAACGGGATTGTCGAGCATGTTGCGGCTGGTCGCATCGACAAGGTTGATCGTCACCTCGCGCCGGCGGTTGTCGATCTCGTAACGGACGGCGCCGTCGCCATAGACCTCGGCGTCGCCCAACGTCAAGCGGTAGCGCTCGCCCTCGACGGCATAACTGCCGCGGGTGCTATACTCCCCTACTGCGACCTCGAAATCGACCTCATAGGCACTCTTGGCGCGAAATTCGGCGGCAAGCGCCTCGATCGTCGCGGCGGCCCGGTCCTGCGCCGCCGCAGGGAAGAACGCAGAGAAAAACAAAACACCCAATATGGAAATCATCTTTACCATAAGTCTGAACCTTCAAAATCAAGCGACTGCGGATCGGCAATGCCCGCAAACCACGCTAAAACACACCCAAGTCCTGCAACTTGGCTTCGAGCGAGGGCAAGTCGTGGAAAAGGATGTCGCGCGGCTTGGCCCCCATCTGCCGGCCGACGATGCCGGCACGTTCGAGCTGCATCATGATACGTCCGGCCCGGTTGAAACCGACCTCGTAATTGCGCTGGATCATCGACGTGGAGATCGAACCGTTCTCGACCGCATTGCGCGCGATCTCGGCGAAAAGCACGTCATATTTCATAGGAGCCGCGGCGGCATCCTCGCTGCCCAGGCCTCCGCCGTCGCCCCCCTCGGGCACGTAGTCGGGAAGCGGATAAGGAGCCGCATAACTCTGCTGCCGGGCGATATGGTCGACGACCCGCTCGACGTCGCGCGTCTCGACCAGCGCACACTGGATGCGGGTCAACTCGCCGTCCTTCGAAAAGAGCATGTCGCCCCGCCCGATCAGCTGATTGGCGCCCGGCTGGTCGATGATCGTACGCGAGTCGATCATCTGCATGACGCGGAACGCGATGCGGGCCGGGAAATTGGCCTTGATGCCGCCCGTGATGACCTTGACGTCGGGACGCTGCGTGGCGATGATGAGGTGGATGCCCACGGCACGGGCTTTCTGGGCCAGACGCATGACGGGGCGCTCGACCTCGCGGGCCATCATGATGAGGTCGGCGAACTCGTCGACCACGACAACGATATAAGGCAAGTAACGATGACCTTTTTCGGGATTGAGCCGCCGGGCCGTGAACTTCTCGTTGTACTCGATGATGTTGCGGGCACCGGCCTGGCTGCACAGCTCCAGGCGGTTGTCCATCTCGGTGCAAAGCGAATTGAGCGTATAAACGGCCTTCATGGGGTCGGTGATGATGGCTTTCTCCTCGGACTCCATCTTGGCGAGGAAATGACGCTCGATCTTGGCATAGAGCGAGAATTCGACCATCTTGGGGTCGATCATCACGAACTTGAGCTGCGCGGGATGCTTGCGGTAAAGCAACGACGTGATGATGGCATTCAGACCGACCGACTTGCCCTGGCCCGTAGCGCCGGCGACGAGCAGGTGGGGCATCTTGGCCAGGTCGAAGACGTAATTCTCGTTCTGGATCGTGCGACCGATGACCACCGGCAACTCGGCCTTCGACTCCTGGAAACGCACCGACCGCACGGCCGAATACATCGAGACGGTCTGCTTGTCGCGGTTGGGCACCTCGATGCCGATGGTGCCCTTGCCGGGGATGGGCGCGATGATGCGGATACCCAACGCCTTGAGGCTTTGGGCAATATCGTTTTCGAGTCCCTGGATTTTCGAAATCTTGACCCCCTGGGCCTGCACGATCTCGTAGAGCGTTACCGTGGGGCCGACCGTAGCCTTGATCCGCTGGATGGGGATGCCGAAATACTTCAGCGTCTCCTCGATGCGCGACTTGTTCTCGAAAATCTCCTCGTCGCTGACCTCCGAATCGGAAGCATAATCTTCGAGGAGCGTCACGGGCGGCTTGCGGTAGTTGACCAAATCCTTGAGCGGATCGTAACTCTCGGTCGGAATGGCCCGCTCGTCGACCATGCGGGCCTGGTGCGACTCGACCGTGACGACCACGCCCTGGGAATCGCCGCCTACCGGCACGTCCGAAGCGACGGGAGCGGCCGGCGACGCGGGCGCGATCGGATCGGCCGACGGGGCCGAAACACCCGGAGCCGTCGCAATCGCCGGCTCCCCCACGGAACGGGGTTGCAGGCGGGTTTGTGATTGCAATTGTGATTGCAGTTGCGATTGTCGGGGCGTCTGCTGTTTTTCCTGCGGAACGGTAATCTCCATGAACGGGCCGTCAATGACCGGTTCGGGAACGGCCGGCGGCTCCAACTCGACCAATCCGCCGCGGCCCATGACGACCCGCCCCTTGCGCGAAAGGTCGAACTCGAGGAACTCGTCGTCC
>JAIECN010000104.1 GCA_029068505.1 Alistipes sp. | reverse complement strand
CATGCGGCCGCGGCGATCCTTCATCAAAGCCCGCACCTCGCCCTTCAGCTCGGACGAACCGCCGCCCGGGCCGGGCAAAGGGAAGCCCTCGGCCGGCTGCCGCAAGACCACGGCACGGCGCAATCCGCGCTCGTAATAAGTAGAGAGCCACAACACATCGTCGCTCACGTCGAAGCACACGACGGCGTTGGTCATCTGGCAATCGGGACGCTTGGGATCGTTGAAGAACGGCTCGATGCGGTCGTTCTCGCGATCGTAATAGCCGAAACCATAGTTATTCATCTTGACCCAGAGACGCCCGCCGCCCTCGGCAATATGGGTCAACGTATCGATGTTGTAGGAAACCGTATAAGGCTCCTGCTCGAAGTGCTTGTAATCGTGCGTAGCGGGGTTGTAACGGGTGATGCCGGTAGCGGGCGTGGTGACCCACACCACGCCGTGGGAATCGACATCGAGTTTGCGGATGCGCGAAGGCCGGGCGCCCTTGGGCGACAACGGCGCGAGCCGGTCGCCGGAGACCCGATACAACTCGCCGGTGCGGCCGCCGGCGTAGACCCTCCGGTTGGCCTTGTCGACGGCCAAACACGTCAACTCGGCACGTGCTCCGGGCAACTCCTCGACGGAGGCGCCGTCGCGGCCGGCCCGAACGAACGACGAACGCGACAGAGCGTAGACATGCCCGTCGTCGGCATCGAACACCGTGACGGGTTCGCGGGTACGGAAAACCCGGCGCACGGTATCGGGACAAACTGCGGCGACCCGGTTGACCGATCCGTCCTCGGCGGCGATCCAGGCATTGTCGTCTCCGTCGACGAACAACGCTGCGACTTCGCCGCCCAGCGTCTCGGTATCGAAGAGCGTCCCCACCTGCACGGGCGAATCGTCGGCCGCACCCGAAAACCGCACGACGCCCAAGCCGGAAATCGACACCCAGGTGTCGCCCCGGCTGTCATGCCGGCAAAAAAGCGCCCGGTAATGCTTGGAGTCGACGCCCTCGATCCGGGCGGCCACGTCCTCGAACCGCTCGGTATAACGGTTCAACCGGTAGAGGTGCAGGTTGTAGGTGAGAAACCACAGATGCCCGCAGGCATCCTCGCTCACCGAGACGAACCGATGGTGGGTCAAAGGAGAATAATCGGCCGGGACGGTGGAAAAGTTCTTGAACGCATAACCGTCGAAGCGGCTGACGCCATACCAAGTGCAGACCCACACGAATCCGCGCGAATCGGTATAGATGTCGGCGATACGGTCGTGAGTGAGTCCGTCGAGGGCTGAATAATATTGGAAAAGGCACTGCGGCGCTCCGGAAGCGGCCGCATCGGCCGCCCGGCAACACAACAACAAAAAAATCAATGCCAATCGTTTCATCGCCTATGCAAAATCCATCTTAAACAAAGATAGCGAAAAATTATCGGAAATCCGCATTTTTTTCACAAAGGGCGATCGCCCGGGCAGCCTCCTTGTCGGAGAGACGCACGGCCCACTTCACGCGCGAAGCCTTCCCGGCGCCGGGGCCGGTCGACCCGCGCTCGCCATAACGGGCAGTACGATGCGCCTGAGGCTTGCCCCAGTCGTGCCACCCTTCGGGACGGATATGGGCGCCCAACTCGCAATCGATGAAGAAAGTCTGGGCATGATCGCGCCAGGGACGGCCCAGATAACATTTCGTGACGCCCTCGTCGGCCGTCAGTCGGCAACCGACGAAGACCAGACCGCACGGCATGCCCTTGCAAGTGGAAGCCGCCGTGATATAGGAATCGGCCTTCGAACGGATTTCGCACCCGGAAAACAGCGCAGCGGCGGCACCGAAGATGAAATCGGTCGTCCCCTCGATGTAACAATGCTCGAAACGCACCCAAGTATTATCCTGGACCGTCTGTCCATCCTGGTTGCCTTTCCCGTAGAGATACAAGGTATCTTGGTCGCCGAGAAACCGGCAATTGCGGAAGACCAGATTCGAAGCGAGCGTCTGCACAGCGACAGCCTGGCCGACGCGCCCGGCGACATTGGCGAAGACGATCCCCTCGACGGCCCAGTTGTCGCCGCCGAAATAAACGGTAGACGACCCCGAAGTACCCATCGGTGCACCCGTAGCACCGGCCTTGGAGGCGTAGCCGCCACCGGAAACGGTGGGCATGCCCCGGCCGACGAGCCGCACGTTGCGCTTGGTATAGGGAATGGCGATCTTCTCGTCGTACACGCCCTCGCAAAGAACGATCGTCGTCGTTTTGCCGCAAAAATCGGGAACGGCGGCGACAGCCTCGCCGAGCGTGAAGAAATCGCCCGAACCGTCCTTGGCCACGACGAAATCGGCCGGACGATAGTGCTGCCCCAACTCGGGAACCTGCTCGCAAAGACGCTCCGCCACCATACGGGCAACGATGTGCGCCCCGCGGACATTGAGGTGGGTATCGTCCTTACGTCCGCCAGGGCAAAGGGGCGAAGTGCCGGGAGCGACCCACATGAAATAATCCCGCGACGCCTCGTCGCCGAGTGCGGCGACCCACTCGCGGGTGAGCGGCTCCATGTCCAAAAGCACGACGTCCTCCTCGGCGGCGACGCGCCGCACGGCATCGGGATAATCGGTATGGGTATCGGTCAGCACGCCATCGACGAAACAACGCCGGACGATGGGTGTCAACAAAATGGGCGTAGCCCCCTTTTGCCGGGTCTCACGCACATAACGCCGCAGGTTCTCGGCATACTGCGCCGGCGAGGAATAACGGGTCGAATCCTTGATTTTCTGATCGTTATGTCCGAACTGAATGAAAACGTAATCGCCGCTGCGAAGCTGGTCGAAGACCTTGGCCCAACGCCCCTCGGAACGGAACGAAAGCGTGGAACGCCCGTTGGTGGCGTGGTTGTCGACCACGACGAGCGAATCGAACAACGGCTGGAACATGTGGCCCCACCCGCGCTCGGGATTCTGCTTTTCGAGACTCTTGGTAGCGCAAGTAGAATCGCCGATCAAAAACACGCGCACGGGCTGCGCCCAAACGAAACCGGCAGAACAAAGAAAGACGACAAGAAAGAATAAACGCCTCATGGACAACAAATTAAAAAAAGGAGGGTGTCATACATGCCGACACCCTCCGATTCGAACATTCGTACTATTGCAGGCTGGTGTAACTACCGTCGGCATTCTGAGCCTCGACGATATCCTGCACCAGATAATGGGCGTAAACCTCGAAATTGGTATAAAGCTGCTGCGGATCGAGCGTCTTCAAAGCCGCATCGGCAGCGTTGGCGGGATCGAGACCGAACAAAGTCTCATAATGATCGGGAATGCCGTCGCCATCGGTATCCTTGATCCGGTCGATCTCCTCCTGGGTAGCCGTGAGCACAGGATAGCCGCCCTTGTCCGAGGGATAGTCGATGATACCGTACCACGACTTCTTCAAACCGTTGGGATTCGTGCCGCCGGCCTCGCCCGAGGTGCCGGTGCCGTTTTTCACATCCTGAAGCACCCGCTTGTCGGCCGTGTCCATGCGGAGCGAAGCACCGCAGTGATCGATGATCTTGTTGAAAGCCGTCTGTGCGGAATGCGTGGTAACGGCGCAAGCCTTACCGTCGGCAAGCACCGCATGCTGCGTCGGCGACCAGGTGAAGTTGAAAGCGAGCGTAGGCGACACCGTACCGCTGGTCATACCCGACTTGTTATCCGCCGTGATGGCCGGGCCGACGTTGTTGGTGTTGTCGCCGGCAGCGGCAGCGATCGAAGTGTCGAAGACATTGTTGGTATTGTCGCCCACATAGATCGTCGGATTGCCCTGGACGGGAACCGCCAGGTTGTTGCCGCTGTAATAATTGTCCGTCATGACGAAATACTTACGGCGGACAGCCTTATTGGCAGACTCCACACCGGCCTTGTAGCTCGGGCCGCAACCGTAGTAGGAAGCAGGCCCCCACTTGTAGTAATTGCCGATGTAGTTCATCGTGATGCCCACGCCGCCATAACCGCCATAGTTGCAGAAGTTGTAAACCACGTTGTTGCGGAAATCGAGCAAGCGATCGGTCGAGAGGATGTTGTTGACCTTGGCATCCGCTCCGCCCTGCTCCTGGTCGGCATACTGTTCCGGACCGTCGAAACGCGGATTACGGGAGTCGTGGTGCGCCAGAACATTATGATGGAACGAAGCAGGCGCCCCGCCCCAGATACCGCCGTAACCGTGCGAACCCTTCTCATGGCCGCCGTTGCGCAACGATTCGTACATCAGACACCACTGCATGGTCATGTTCTTCATGACGTAGAACGAAGCGCACTCGTCGGTCGACCACGACATGGAGCAGTGGTCGATGATGATGTTCTTGTGACCGCGCGAACCGATGGCATCCAGACCATCGTTGGCGGACTCCTCGCCCGGACGGAAGCGCATGTAACGGATAATGACGTTGTCGGACGAGATGCCGAGCTGGTAGTTCTTCAAGCAGATGCCGTCGCCCGGAGCGGTCTGCCCCAGGATGGAGATGTTGCCCGTATTGATCTTCAGGTCGGATTTCAATTCGATGGTGCCGGCGACGTCGAACACGACGATGCGCGGCTCGTTGCATTTCTGCACGATCCAACGGATCGACCCCTTGTTGTTCTCGTCGTCCTCAAGCGTGGTGACATGGTAGACCTTGCCGCCGCGGCCGCCCGTGGTGTACATGCCGGCACCCTCAGCACCGGGGAAAGCACGGATCACGCCGTCCTGCTCGGAAGCGGGGAACTTGAAAGCGACCGGAGCACCGGGATCGGGCGTCACGGTTTCCGAGACGGTCTTGACGGCCAACTCCTCGGAATATTCCGAATCGGAATAGAGTTCCGAATCCCCGGCCAGCGCCTGCACGGCGAACCGGTATTCAACGGCCTCCTCCAACGCTCCGATCTCGACCGAAAGCTCGGCGGTCTCGTCGCTCTTGACGAGGGTTTCGTCGGCCGCCTTGGTCAACCGATAAGCATATTTCGCAGCGTTGGCGACCTTGTTCCACTCCAGCGTGACCGAAGAAGCCGTAGCTGCCGTCAACTGGGGAACGGGCACGTCGAGACCGGCCTTTTCGCTCTGACCGGGCGCCAAAGTTTCGGCCGTGAGAAAAGCCGAATACTCCGAAGCGATGCCGCTTGCGCCGCAAGCCTGCACGCGGAAACAATAAGACGTCGACGGCTCGAGTCCCGACACGGTGACCTGGGGTTCGGCGACCGTATTGGTGAAGAGCGTGCGGCCGTCGCCCGTAGTGAACTGGTAATGATAATCCTTGGCTCCCTCCACAGCGTTCCAGACGAACGAGAGAGCAGCATCGTTGCGCGCCACGCACTTCACCTCGGAAGGAACGGACAACAGCCCGTCGGTATCGTCGTCGGAGCATCCGACCACGCCTGCCGCGCAAAACAAGGCTACAGCAAAAAACAAAAACTTTTTCATGGACATTCAGGTTATTGGTATTCAGGTTTTATTCGAACAACTCGACGGCCTTGGCTGCCCCCTTGGACAACGACGAATTGGCGGCCGTGATCTCGGCGGAACGGATCACCACGTCGCGGTTGCGGCTGCCGGTGGCCGAGAAAGCGCACTTCAAATCGGCGGGACACGAGAAATTCTCGGCCCGGAAATCCTTCACATTATTGATCATCAGAGCCGGACCCTTGACGGGCACGACCGTCACGTCGCGCAACACGACATCGGTCGACTCGTTGATCTGGGCACCGGTCGTAGCGTAGATCCAAGCCTTGTCGACCGTCACGCGCTCGACGTTCATCTCGGGCAGACCGTTGAAGTACATGGCCCGCCGTGCGCCGCGGCACCAGACGTTGCGGATGCGGATGTCGCGGAAAACCGGAGTGGTCTCGTCGACCGGCTTCAGCGCCATGTCGGTAGGCTCGGAGTCGTCTCCGTCGGCGAGCGCCTCGGAAGCGGACTTACCGCCATAGAAAAGGTCGAAAAGCAACGCCTCCTGGGCGATGTTGTTCATGGCGATGTTCTCGATATGGATATTCTCCACCACACCGCCTCGGCCGCGCGTAGACTTGAACCGCAAGCCGACGTCGGTGCCCGAGAACGTACAATTGGAGACCATGACGTTCTTCACGCCGCCCGACATTTCGCTGCCGACGACGAAACCGCCGTGGCCGTGGAAGACGATGCAATTATCTACATAGATATTCTCGCAC
>JAIECN010000103.1 GCA_029068505.1 Alistipes sp. | reverse complement strand
CGTCCTAACCGATAGACGAATGGGCCTTTACCGCTATTTCCTGCCCGCTCGGGGGTACTTTAGCGGTGCAAAGGTAAATAAAAAAGTGACTTCAACAAAAAAAAGAGAAAAAAATGTGGCTTTCGGGTGCAAATTTATGCGGCCGGAGGCGATGGCCGGACGAAAATGCGCGGTCACTGCCGCTCACTGAAGGACGGGGCAGCTGGGCGCTTGTCGGCGCGAACCTGTCGGGAGGCTGCGTCGAAGGTCAGCCCGTCGCCGGCGAAAAGGCGTTCGATCAGGCCGCTGGCAGCCATGTCGGCAGCCGGCAGGCGGTGAAGGGCCGGGGTGTCGATGAGCAGCACGGTGTCGCACAATCCGAGGGCGATATCCAGATCGTGCGTCGAAAAAAGGACGCATTTCTTCTCTTCGTGGGCCAAACGTCCGAGCAGCGAAGCCAGAGCATACCGGTTGGGCAGATCGAGGAACGCCGTGGGTTCGTCGAGCAGGATCACCGGCGTGTCCTGCGCCAGCGCCCGGGCGATCATCGCCCGCTGGCATTCGCCGTCGGAGAGGGTGTCCATCGTTTTGCGGGCCAGGTCGGCGATGCCCACCGTCTCCAGGGCGCGATGGACGACGGCCCGGTCGCCCTCCTGCATGCGGCCGATCCAGTTGGTGTAGGGCGCACGCCCCAGGGCCACCATGTCTTCGCAGCGGAGATTGGCCACGCGCACCTTGTCGGTGGTGACGAACGAGACGGTGGCGGCCAGCCGCCGGGGCGGAAGCGTTGCGAGCGGTGTTCCGCAAAGGGCGATTTCGCCGGCCGCGACGGGGGCGAGTCCTGCGATCGCACGCAGCAGCGAACTTTTGCCCGTGCCGTTGCGGCCGATGAACGCTGTGAGCGAAGCCTGCGGAAGTTCGGCCGACACATCCTTCAGCAAAACGCGCGGCCCGTAGGCGAGGGTGATATTGTTCAATGAGATACTCATCAGAAGAAACTGCGGTTGCGGACAACGACGATGACCACCACCGGGATGCCCATCAAGGCGGTGATGGTGTTGATCGGGAGGGCCAATAACTTGGAAATGAGGTCGCAGACGAGCAACAGGGCGGCGCCGGCGAGCATCGATGCGGGCATGAGCATACGGTGGTCGGCGCTGCGGAAGAGCATGCGCACCAGGTGGGGTACGGCCAATCCGACGAATCCCACGGGGCCGCAGAACGCCGTGACGCTGCCGGCCAGCAAGACGGTGGCCGCAAAAATCAAGGTGCGCGTGCGTTGGATGTTCAGTCCCATTGTGCGGGCGTAGTTTTCGCCCAAGAGCAGGAGGTTGAGCGGTTTGATGGCCGCCACCGACAGGGCCAGACCTGCTGCGACGGCGGGGGCGAGCAGTGCGAGCTGCGGGCCGGTAACGTCGCCGAGCGATCCCATGGTCCACACGACGAACGACTTGAGCGCTGTTTCGTTAGAGAGGAATTGCAGGATTTCGACGACCGAACCGATGCCCGAGCCGAACATCATGCCGAGGATCAGGATCACCATGATGTCCTTGATCCTGCGGCTGACAGCCATGACGACGGACAGCACCGCCGCCGCTCCGATCCAGGCCGCTCCGGCGATGCCGAGCGACCGGATGAGCGAATGGCTCGCCACGTCGAGCAGCGGGGCGCCCAGCAGGAACAGCGCCACGCCCAGGCCGGCGCCCGAACTGACACCCAGCACATAGGGGCCGGCCAGCGGGTTGCGGAAGAGCGTTTGCATCTGGAGACCGCAGGCCGCGAGGGCTGCACCGGCAGCAAGCGCCGTGGCGGCTTTCAGAAGCCGGATGTTCAAGATGATATCGCGTGCTATGGCGTCCGCCGGCCCGCCTGACAGGGCCAGCCATATTTCGCGGGGCGGCAAGGCGACCGACCCCACGGCCAGGTCGGCGACGAAGAGCGCGCAGACGGCCGCGGCAAGCAAGGCGAAAAGCAGGGCAGGGCGGGTCATCTATTCGAGTCGTCGGTAATAGGTGAGCGAATCGGCGCCCAGTGCGGGATAGAGAATCGTTGCGAGGTCTTGCAGCACCGATTCGGGGTGCATGGCGCCCGACTCCCAGAAGTCCGAACCTCCGGCGGGCGTGCAACGGCGGGTGTTGTTGTAGACCCGGCCGCTGCGTACGACGGGCATGTCGGCGAATTTGGGGTTCTGGGCCTTCAGCTCGTCGAGCGTGTTGCATGCTCCGACGTTGAGCCACACGTCGGCATCGGCGGCCAGCAGATAGGCCTGCTCCATGTCGATGGGCTGCGAGGCGTTGCCCTGCGCGGCTGCCGTGTAGGTGTCGCCGCCCGCGTCGCGGATCAACCGCACCATGTAGCTGTCGGCCGGAGGCATGAACCAGATGTCGCGGTAGGGGGTGTTCAGCAGCACCTTGGGCCGGCATGCGATGTCGGGGCAATGCTCGTCGACGTAGGCGCGGACGCGTTGTGCGACAGCGTTGTAGCGGTCGGCGATTTGCGTGAAGACGCGCTCGCCCGTTTGGCGCAGATCGCACAATTCGGCGGCGATCATCATCCATTCGGCCTTGCCCAGCGGCGAGGGTTCGAGGTAGTCGCCTATATATATATAAGGAATGCGCAGCTCCCGGAGTTTCCCGGTGAACACGGTATTCTCGCCCGTCACGCCGTAGAGCAGGACGATGTCGGGGCGCATGGCGGCCAGTAGCTCGAAATCCGGATCGGTGTCGGAGCCTATGTCGCGCACTTCGCCGCAAGCCCGATGGGTGCGGATGTAAGGGTTGGATATGTAGTCGATGCCCGAGACGCCTTTGATGCGCCGCACCTCGCCCAGGGCGTCGAACATGGCGACATGGCTCGACGACAGGCAGACGACACGCCGCACGGGGGCCTTGACCGTCTGTCCGTCGAAGCCGGCAGGTGCCCGGGAACCGTCGCGCAGCACCAGCAGATGCTGCTCGATGCGCTCGGCGCCCTGCCAGGGGTTGCGTATGGTGACGAGGGTCGCCCCATCGTTTTGCGTGCCGCGGATGTCGAAGCCCGCCGCGTGGGCCGGGGTGTAGATTTCGAGGTCGAAATCGGCCGGAGAATAGCCTTTGCGGCCGCCGCAGCCGGTCGCGAGAAGCGCTCCGAAAGCGCAAAGGAGGATAAAAAACGGTTTC
>JAIECN010000102.1 GCA_029068505.1 Alistipes sp. | reverse complement strand
TTGCATGATCGTAAAAATTTGCCTACATTTATGTTATAATTTGTCTTAACAATTCATACTTAAAATGGTAATATTGGTTCTCAACTGCGGCTCTTCGTCGATCAAATACCAGGTCATCGACATGGAGTCCGCCTCCAGCAAACTGCTCGCCAAAGGTCTGGTCGAACGCATCGGCCTGGCCGAGGGCGACCTCACCCACAAACCCGTCGGCAAGGAGCCGTTCGAACTGCACCGCCCCATCCCCGACCACACCACCGGCATCCAGCTGGTGATGGAGGCCCTGACCGATGCGGGCCACGGCGTCATCCGTTCGCTCGACGAAGTGAAGGCCGTCGGCCACCGCGTGGCCCACGGCGGCGAATTCTTCCCCCAGAGCTGCCTGGTCGACGACGACACCAAGGAGAAGATCCGCTCCCTCTGCCAGATCGCGCCGCTCCACAACCCCGCCAGCCTCGAAGGCATCCGCGCCATCGAGCAGGTGCTGCCCGGCGTGCCGCAGGTCACGGTCTTCGACACCTCGTTCCACCAGACCATTCCGGCCGTCAACTTCATGTTCGCCCTGCCCTACGAGTACTATGAGAAGTACCGCGTCCGCAAATACGGATTCCACGGCACGAGCCACAAGTTCGTGGCCCGCGAAGGCGCCAAGCTCGCAGGCCTCGACTTCGACCGTTCGAAGATCATCACCTGCCACATCGGCAACGGCGGCTCCGTCACGGCCGTGCTCGACGGCAAGTCGTTCGACACCTCGATGGGCTTCTCGCCCCTCGACGGACTGGTGATGGGCACCCGCTGCGGCCAGGTCGACGCCAGCGCCGTCACGTTCATCGGCGAGAAGGAGGGACTCACGTTCGCCCAGCTCGACACCATGATGAACAAGAAGTCGGGCGTGCTGGGTCTGACCGGCATTTCGAGCGACATGCGCGACATCGACCGCGCCTACAACGAGGGCAACCCCCGGGCCATCCTCGCCCGCGACATGTACTACAACCGCATCAAGAAGTTCATCGGCCAGTATGCCGCCGAGATGGGCGGCGTCGACCTGATCGTCTTCACGGGCGGCGTGGGCGAGAACTCGTGCGAGATGCGCGAGGCCGTATGTTCGGGTCTGGAGTTCATGGGTGTACATTTCGACAAGAGCGCCAACGCCGGCACGCGGGGCGTCGACAAGATACTGTCCGCACCCGATTCGAAGGTCAAGGTCGCCGTCGTGCCCACCAACGAGGAGCTGGTCATCGCCACAGACACGTATAATTTGGTAAAATAATTAAAGGACAAAAAATAATTCTATTATGATCCAACATCTTGCAGAGATCGTCGAGGAGGCGAGAAAGAAAGGCAAAAAACGTCTGGCCGTAGCCTATGGCCAGGATTCCCACACGCTGGAAGCCGTTTACGAGGCTTACCGCGAGGGGCTGGTCGAACCGACGCTCTTCGGCGAAAAGGCCGTCATCGAGCAGGTCTGCCGCGACAACGGCATCGACATCGCAGCGTTCAACATCGTCGATGAGAAAAGCGACGTCAAATGCGTGCAGCTGGCCGTCGCCGCCGTGGTGGCCGGCGAAGCCGACGTGCTGATGAAAGGTCTCGTCTCGACCGACAAATACATGCGCGGCATCCTCAACAAGGAAGCAGGGCTTTTCCCTCCGAAAGGCGTATTGAGCCATGTTTCGATCTCCGAAATGCCTTGCTACCACAAGCTCATCATCATGTCCGACGTGGCGGTCATTCCGCTGCCCGACTTCAAGCAGAAGATGAAGCAGATCGGCTACCTCGCGCAGACGGCCAACCTGCTGGGCATCAAGACCCCCAAGATCGCCTGCATCGCACCTTCGGAGCAGGTGCTGCCCAACGTCGTATCGTCGACCGAAGGCGCGCTGCTGGCCAAGATGGGCGACCGCGGCCAGCTGGGCAACGTGATCGTCGACGGCCCGCTGTCGCTCGACGTGGCGCTCTTCAAGGAGGTAGCCGAGCATAAGAAGGTCAAGGGTTCGTCGGTGGCCGGCGATCCCGACTGCCTGCTGTTCCCCAACATCGAGTCGGCCAACGTCTTCTTCAAGTCGACGACGCACCTTTGCGGAGGCGAGCTGGCCGCCATGGTCATGGGCACCAAGGTGCCGTGCGTGCTCACCTCGCGCGGCGACAGCAGCAAGACCAAGCTCTACTCCATCGCCCTGGCCTGCCTGGCCGCGAAATAAGGCGTTTCCGGGTGCCCGACCTTTCTGCGCGGCATCGTCCTGCGGCGCAACGCAGAAAGGTCGGGCGCGCCGCCCCGGCACTGCAAACCTCCGAATTCCAATTTCGAACCGAGACCTATGGCATTCAAAATATTAGCGATAAATCCCGGCTCAACATCCACGAAGGTCGCCCTCTACGAAGAGGAGCGGCCTTTGCTGGAATCGACCTTGCGCCACACCACCGAAGAAGTTTCGCGCTTCGCCGACGTCATCGACCAGCTCGACTGGCGCCGCGGACTGATCCTCTCCACGCTTCGCGACAACGGATTCGACATCGGGGAGCTGTCGGCCGTCATCGGCCGCGGCGGCCTGATCCGCCCCGTCACGGCGGGCGTCTACGAAGTCAATTCGCGCATGCGCCACGACTTGCGCCACGCACAGATGAAGCACGCCTGCAACCTCGGCGGACTGCTCGCCGCACAGATCGCCCACATGGCCAAAGTCAAGGCCTACATCGCCGATCCTCCCGTGGTCGACGAGATGGACGACGTGGCCCGCATCACCGGCATGCCCATGTGTCCGCGCAAGCCGATCTTCCACGCCCTCAACCAGAAAGCCATCGCCCGCCTGCATTGCGAGCGCAGCGGCTGCGTCTACGAGAAGTCGAACCTCATCGTCGCCCACATGGGCGGCGGCATCTCCGTGGCGGCACACCGCCAGGGGCGCATCGTCGATGTCAACAACGCATTGGACGGCGACGGGCCGTTCGCACCCGACCGCGCCGGCAACATCCCCTCCGCCGAGTTGATAAAAACCTGCTTCTCCGGGAAATACACCAAGGAGGAGCTGCTCAAGTTCATCTCCAGCAAGGGCGGACTGGTCGCCTTGCTCGGCACCAACTCCGTGATCCAGGTCGTGGAGCGCATCCAGCAAGGCGACGAGCGCGCCCGCAAGGTGCTCGACGCCATGTGCTACAACATCGCCAAACAGATCGGCGCCATGGCCGCTGCCTTGGCCGGCCAAGTCGACGGCATCCTGCTTACGGGCGGCATCGCGTTCAACGAACAGATCGTCGGAGCCATTCGGGAACGGTGTTCGTTCATCGCCCCCGTTTCGGTCTACCCCGGAGAAAACGAACTGGAGGCCCTGGCCAACAACGCTCTGGTCGTTTTGCGCGGCATCATCCAGCCCAAAATCTACGAGTAAACGATCCGGACGCACCGAACCTCATCACGACCCAGGCGGTGCGCAAAGCCGAGCCGCAGCACTTGATCCTGGACGCGCGTCTGCACGACCGGCCCAAGTCTGCATAGGCGGCATAAGCCGGCTCGCATTCAAGCCTTTCCGACCTCTTATCTACACGACAACCCGGGAATTCAGTCCCGGGTTGTCGTTTTTTCTGTATCGAACGCCGCACAATTACTCGGCATCGACTTCGGTATCGGCTTCGACAGCATCGTCATAGTACGACGCCAGTGCATACAGGTTGTCGTGCAACGTCTTCATCATCGCCAGATACTCCGTGTAGGGCTGGTATTCCACCGACACCAGGCCCTTGTTCGTGCCCCGGCCGTCCTGGTATCCGTCGGCATATTCGAAGTGCATCCAGCCGGCGCAATGGCGCGTCTCCAGCAGCCGCAGGCAGAAGTTCTGGTAGAATTCGCCGCGGTTTTTCTGCGTGCGCACCAGCCAGCCGCCGCCGTCGGTATTGACATAGGGCCGGCCCTTGTATGCTGCATCCGCCGCCTTGACATAGAATTCCGACACGATGAAGGGCCGGTCGCCGCACCACGCCGCCAGGTCGGCCATGAAGTCGGGTTCGGGCTGCCAGCGGGCATAGTAGTTGATCGACACCGCATCGCAATAGCGAGCGCAGGCTTCGACGATACCCTGCGTATACTTGCTCCAGTCATGCAGACGTGCGCCCAGAATCAAGTGCTGCGGGTCGGCCTTGCGCACCGCTTCGGTCGTGATGCGGAAATAGTTTTCAGCCACCTCGGCACGGAATTTCTCGCGGTGGGCCGCCGTGATCGCCGACTCGGAGGCGATTCCCTCGCGGGTCATGAAGTCGCGCGCGAAGTCGCGGGCGCCGCTGTATGCGTCGGGCAGGGAGAGGAAATGTTTCAGTTCGACGCCCAGCGTGTTGCTGCTGTTCTCGTAGGCCACGAACGGGAGTTCGTTGTCCAGATAGTAGCCCACGAAATGCGGATCGCCCACGAAGTCAGCGCACTTCTCCCGCGCCAGCTGCTCGACATACTCCTTGAACCTGGGTTCGAAAACGAGCGCGAGACGATTGTATTTGCCCGTATCGAAAGCCTTGTCGTAGCCCAGCTTCGTGGTCATGTCCCACATGAACGTGCGCAGCAGGTAGAGGTTTTCGCCATAGGCGATCTTCCGGCGGCCCGAAATGCTGCCGGGCGCCGCATATTCGGGCGAGAGGAGGTTGTCGCGGATGTCGTCGGGGAAACGCGCGATGCGTTTGGCGCCGTACGAAATGTAGTTGATCCCGTAGGAGGCCAGCATGCGCCCCGTCTCGGCGCTCCACGCCGCATCCGATCCGAAGCGCGCCTTGTAGCCCGCTTCATGCTCGGCCGTAGGGGTGTCGTCCATGTGATAGGGACGCACGTGCTGCGTACCATGAAGAATCACCGCCCCGCCGTCGGGATCGAGGAAATACCAGCGTCCATCGGCCTGCGCCACCCGGAAATAGCCCTCCGTGCCCCGCACCGTCTGCGGCGTGCCGTAGTCCAGGCGTCCGCCCCAGGGGGTCTCCACATGGAAATCCACCGGTCGGAAGCGGTTCATGCCCGCCACGGTGCGGGTCTGCGTGGCATCGGCCATCTCGCCTCCCGCAATCGCCTCGCAGGTCGTCCAGCCGCGAAACGAGCCGTTTACCAGCCGGCGGAATTCGACCGCAGCATAGCTGTATTCTTCCTTTTCGTCCGTTCCGGGTCGTTCTTCGGCCGGGTTCAGGTCATCGTCGGCACAAGCGAAGCCCAAACAGCCGCACAGCGCCAAAAGCATCCATTTTGTTTTCATCTTGGTCATTTTATTTATCGGTTTGGTTTATTTATTTCTTGCAATCGCAATAAGGCTTCGGCATAGCGTCGTCCCAATTCGCGCTGGCTCGCCGCCGAGAAGTGGGGATCGCTCTCGTCTTTCATCGGTTCCAGCCCCTCCGAGCCGACGCACGCCGTGTGCGGCAGGTGCAGTTCCCGCAGCATCGCATTGAACGGCGCCGTACCTTCGGGACGCCGCGTCCAGTTCCACCGGGCGATCTGCCCGAATACGAACGGCAGCTGCGGAGCCTCCAGCTCGGCACGCAATCGTTCCACAAGCAGACGCAAACGCGCTTCGTAGCGATGCGGATGCGCCGCATCGGCTTCGCCCTGGTGCCACAGCACGCCGACCACTTCGCCCCACTCCCGGGCGGCAGCCGCCCGGGCCAGCGCTGCGTCGAGCAGCTGCCCTTTCGGGCCGATCCACTCGTCGATCGAGGTGCCGCCGCGCGCATTCACGACCAGCCCCACCGGCCGCTCCGTCGCTTCGGCGAACGCCGCCGCAAAGCTGCCCGCCGGCCCCACCTGCTGCATGGACAACTCCTTGCGCACCGTAGAATAGCGGTTCAGCGGTTCGACGGCCGGTGCGAAGCGTCCTTCGGCATCGAACAGCCACACGCCGGCCAGCGTATCGCGGGCCGCATCGTCGAGCGGGCCGCGGCCCGCCATGTTCGACTGACCGATGCACAGCACGATCTGCAACCGCGGCAGCCGCACGAAGCGCATCCCCTCGCGTTCGAGCGTATCGCCCCGCATCCGGCAAGGCCGCAGATCCCGGCCCTGCTCCGTTGTGCAGCGCGGCGTCCGGCGGGCGTTCCAGGGCACATATACCGTCTGCGCCGCCGCTCCGAACGCCCACAGCAACAGCAGGCCGCAAATCCATAGCCGTCTCATGGCATCAATGGTTGCGATAGATCCGTATGGCGTTGAGCACCGTTTCGCCCTCCCGCGGCTCGAAATCGATCCGGATGCCCTTGCCGTCGCTTGCCGTTACCTCGACCTTGCGCACCAGCGCCCGAGCGAATCCGACCTCCTCTGCGATCGAGAAGTTTTCGAAAACGCGGGTGCCGTTGACCGTCACATCGAAGCGGCGCCCCCTATAGCGGGTGCCTGCATCGTCGGCCCCTAGGTTGTAGGCCAGTTTCTCGCGTTCGCCGTCCGCATCCAGTTCGGCCCAATAGAAATAGATCGAATAGGTGCCGTCGGGCACATCGGCGCAAAACCGTTCGATGCCGACCCGCTGGGTCTGGAACACGGGGTTGCACTCCGTGCCCCGGATATCGGCCGCCGAGCCGAGCCACCCCGTGCCTTCGCGGCGCAACACGCGGCCGCCCGCATAGCCCCAGCTGCCCGGAACGTAGGGTTGCTCGGGAATCCACGCCGTGCCTGCCGCGCGATCGTCGAAATAGCGCGGTGATCCGAGCATCACGTTCAGCTCGGTGAACTCCTTCGGCGTGGCCCGCACCAGGCGGAAATCCACCGTCAGGACGTCGGTCAGCGCGCCGGCCGTGGCGACGAGGCGGTTTTCGCCGTCGACGAACGGCACGTCGAACATCGCCACGCCGCCCTCGGGACGTTTCGTACCCAGCTTACGACCGTTGTGCGTCAACGTTACCGCCTGCCGGTTGCAGAACACCGGCACCGGCTGCACCGAGCGGCCCTGCCCGTCGTCGGCCCCGCCGCGGTTCTCCCAGCAACGGTTGCCGATCAGCAGTTGCGGCCCTGCATTGAGCCGGGTTTTATAAAAGAGGTAGGTATCTTTCTTTTCGCGGTCGAGACCCGTCAATCCCTTGTTGTTGACATGGGGCACCACGTCGGCCCGCGGCTCCGAATAGAAACTGTTGAGGTTCCACACCGACGATCCGGCCACGAAAGGCCGGCGCACGATTTCGCGCAGGTAGTGGCGATGATAGTGCAGGCCGTACTCCTGCGAGAAGTCGAACTGCTCGGGCGCGAACGAATGGACGCGCTGATCCACATCGGCCCCGTATTCGGTTACCATCAGCACCTTGTCCGGATATTCGGCATGCAGCCGGTCGAGAATCTGCTCGAAGCGCGTGATGTCCTTCTCGTACCACCCCTGGTAGAGATTCCAGCCCTGAATCATCGGTATGCGCGTAAGGTTCGCCGCCGCATAGGCTTCGGGCGCGTTGTGGTAGGCCATCATCGTATAGCGCGAGGGATCCTCCGCACGTACGGTCTCCTCCAGCGCCCGGGCCACGCGCTCGACCGCCTTGTAGTAGACCGCCAGTTGGCGTTCGTCCTTGTAGGGCGGGCGCAGCAGCACCTCGTTCATGTAGGCCCAGATCATTACCGACGGATGGTTGAAGTCTTGGCGGATCATTTCGCGGGCCATCTGCACCGCGTTGTCCAGAAACGCGTCGCTCTCCGTCACGGCGTTGACCACCGGAATCTCCACCGACGCCACGATCCCCAGCCGGTCGCACATCTCCAGCACCACCGGGTCTTGCGGATAGTGGGATATGCGCAGGAAGTTGCCGCCCATCTGCTTGAGCAGCCGGATGTCGCGTTCGTGCATGGCATCCGACAGCGCCCAGCCGCGGCCTTCGTAGTCCTGATGGCGGCACGTGCCCAGCAGCTTGCGCGAACGTCCGTTGAGCGAGAATCCCGCGTCGGGATCGAACGAAAACCACCGCAGGCCCAGCGAATTCGACACCTCGTCGAGCTGCGTCCCGTCCTGCGCCACGATGCGCGTCAGCACCCGGTAGAGGTTCGGGGCATCGATGTCCCACAGCTGCGGATTCTCGATCCGTATGCCGCGGCACGCCGGTTCTGCGACCTGCCCCGCAGGCACCGTCAGCAGCGTGTCCGCCACTGCGGCCCGACGACCGTCGGGCGCCATGATCCGATGCTCCAGCCGCACGCGCACCGGCTCCCCGCCGCGGTTCGCCACGACCGTGCGCACGTCAACCGTCGCTTCGCGCGCCGAAACCTCGGGTGTGGTCAGGTAAACCCCCGACGAGGCCATGTCGACGGGCGCCACATGCACCCGGTCGGTCAGCAGCAGGCTCACGTCGCGGTAGATGCCGCCGAAAAAGGTGAAGTCGGCCGACAGCGGCGGCATGTCGGGGTCGTGGCGGTTGTCGGCCTCCACGGCCACCAGATTCTCGCCCGGCACGACCCAGCGCGTGATGTCCAGCGCGAAACGCGTGTAGCCGCCCGCATGCCGGCCCGCGAAATGGCCGTTTACCCAGACGCAGGCCGTCTGGTTCACGCCCTCGAAACACAGATAGACCTGCTTGGCCGCGATGCTTTCGGGCAGGAACAGCCGTTTGCGATACCACCCCGGGCCGCGATAGTAGCCCGGCACGTCATCGTCGGCATCCTGCGCATTCCACGTGTGCGGCAGGTCGACGACCTCCCACCGGCTGTCGTCGGCCCCGGGGAGAAACGCATCGTGGGAAGCCCCCCGGCTGAAGCGCCACGCCTCGTTGATCGTATATTTTTCGCGCGCCGCGACCTGCAACAGCGACCCGAGCGCCAAGAAAAAAGCAAGGAAGAATTTCATATCGTCGATTCGTTAAAATATACACTCCAGCGGTTCGCCCGCATACTCCACCGTTCGGCACGCAGGCGGCATGCCGGGTCGGAAAAGCCGCAGCGTCAACCGCTGCCGGCGGGCCATACCTTCGTAGGCGCCCTCGCGGCGTGCGACCCGCAGCGTCGCCGCAGCATCGTCCCACGCCAGCCGCACAAGGGCGTATTCGCCCTCCGCATACCCGAAGCCGTCGCCCGCGTCGTCGTAGAGCGCGAACCGGGCGTCGGCACCGGCATAAATGCGGATTTCGAGCGTCGTATCGGGCCGCTCCATCGCCGAACGCTTCGCCTCGCCCATCGGGACGATCGAGCCGCCGCGCGCATAGAGCGGCAATTCGGTCAGATCGCACGTTGCAGCAACCCGTTCGCCGCCGCGGTAAGCCCGGCCCGTGAAGAAGTCGTACCACCACTCCCCCGCGTGACACGGCAACAAAGTCTCCACCTGCTGACGCGCGGCGCCGGCAGGCAGCGGCTCGAAGACGGGACGCACCAACAGCGCGCCGCCCAACAGAAAGGCTTCGTCGGCCCGGGCCACGGCGCGATCCGCCGGGAAGGCCATGCCGAGCGCCTCGATCATCGAGGCCCCCTCGACGGCGACCCCGCGGGCCACCGAATAGATGAACGGCATCAGCCGATAGCGCAAATCAATATATTTCAACTGGTTGATGTATCCGACACTCCGTTCGTCGCCGAACCGCCACACCTCGCGCGGCACATCGGTACCGTGGGCGCGGAAGATCGGCAGAAACGCCGCGAACTGGAACCAGCGGGCGTAGAGGTTGCGGTAGTCCGGATCGTCCAGCCCGCGCGCATAGGCGCCGCCGTTGCTCTTGACGAAGAAGCCCCCCGCATCGACCGTCCACCACGGGAACCCCGAGGCCGAAAGCCCCACGCCTGCGGCGAGCTGGCGCCGGAAGTTCTCCCACGAAGCCACCACGTCGCCCGACCACACGGCCGTGCCGTAGCGCTGCTGTCCGGCGAAAGCCGAACGCGTGAAAAGAAAAGGCCGCCGCTCGGGCTGCGCCTGGCGCAGCCGCTCGTACAAGTCGCCCATCCATACCAGCGAATAAGCGTTCAGATAGCGATGGAAAGCCCCCCAGGCCGTGCGTCCGGCCGATTTGGTGCGCTCCTCCTGACGCCGCTGCGTGAAGCCCTCGCGGAACGAGGGTTCGGTGGCATCCATCCACCAGCCATCGACGCCGGTCGAGAGCAGACCCTGGCTGAAATGCTCCCAGAAGATGTCGCGCGCCGCGGGATCGAACGCGTCGAAGACCTTGTAGCCGGCCCACGTGCGCTCGTCGAAAAGCGCCCCGGCCCGCTCCAGATCGCGGTATACGGCCGTCTGCGGCCCGAAGCCCGGCCACACCGAAAGCATCAGCCGGACACCGCCGGTCTCGTGCAGCCGTGCGATGCGCCGGGCCGGCTCCGGGAAACGCACCGAATCCCACAACAGCGCATTCCAACGGGGCTTGTCGCCCCAATACTCCCAGTCCTGCACCACCACGTCGATCGGAATGTTCCGCCGGCGGTATTCGTGCACGACCTCCTCCAGTTCGTCGAACGACTTATAGCGCTCCTTCGACTGCCAGAATCCGAAGACCCATTTGGGCGGCAGCGACGCCGCACCGGTCAGCTCGCGGTAACCCCGCACGCAGTCGGCCGGGTCGTCGCCCCGCACAAACCAGTAGTCCACCGCATCGGCCACCTCCGACTCGAACTCGAAACACGCGCCTCCGTCGCGGAACTCCGACGCCGAGGGGTTGTCCCACAGCACGCCGTAACCGCGCGTCGACACCGCATAGGGGTTGACAATCTCCTTGTTGGCTTGCAACAGCAGCACGGTATCGCGCTTGCGATCCACGCCGCCGGTCTGATATTGGCCCAGTCCATAGAGCGACTCCTCCTCCGTCGAGCGGAAGCGTTGCACCACTCCGTAGCACGCCTCGCCGCCCACCGTATCGGGCACGAAGCTCCGCGCCTCCTCTGCGAGCAACAGATGCCCCTGTGCAGGATCGTAGAACGCGAAACGGCCCGAAGCCCGGTCATAACGCACCTCCAGGCGCGCCGTACGGAACGCATAACCCTCCTCGCAGGCCGTATACCGCACTGCCACGGGATCGTCCGACGGCACGACGGCCAATCGGCGGGTCGCAAGGCTCGCCGTATCGGGCAGCACCAGAATACGCACCGCCCGTTCCGAACGGAACTCCACGGTGCAACTCATCCCCTGCCCGGCAAAGCGGAACGCGTTGCCTTCGCGGGAAACCTCTCCGCAGCCGCCCGCAGCCAGCAGAGCGAACAACAACAAGCGTCGGCCCATCATTTTATCAAGG
>JAIECN010000101.1 GCA_029068505.1 Alistipes sp. | reverse complement strand
GGACAAGGACATCAACCAGATCGCTTTCTCGGGTGCCGAGGAGTTCATGGCCAAATACCAGAACCAGCCCATCATCGGCCATTTCGGTTTGGGTTTCTATTCTTCGTTCATGGTCGCCGACCGGGTGGAAATCTTCACGCAGTCTTACAAGGAGGGCGCCAAGGCCGTGCATTGGAGTTGCGAGGGTACGCCCGAGTTCGACATGGAGGAGTTGGACGAGCAGCGCGACCGCGGCACGACGATCGTGCTGCACCTCTCCGAGGATGCGCTCGAATACGCCGAGCAGTCGAAAGTCGACGATTTGTTGCGTAAGTATTGCCGTTTCCTGCCCGTGCCCATCGTCTCGGGCAAGGTCAAGGAGTGGAAGGACGGCAAGTATGTCGACACCGACAAGGATAACGTCATCAACAACATCGAGCCGCTCTGGACGCGCAAGCCTACCGAGATCACCGAGGAGCAGTACAAGGAGTTCTACCGCGAACTCTACCCCATGAGCGACGATCCGTTGTTCTACATCCATCTGAATATCGACTACCCGTTCCACTTGACGGGCATCCTCTATTTCCCGAAGATCCGCAACAACTTCGAGATCCAGAAAAACAAGATCCAGCTCTATTCCAACCAGGTCTACGTCACGGATCAAGTCGAGGGCATCGTGCCCGAGTACCTCACGTTGTTGCACGGTGTGATCGACTCGCCCGACATTCCGTTGAACGTCTCGCGCAGCTACCTTCAGAGCGACAGCAACGTCAAGAAGATTTCGAGTTACATCACCCGCAAGGTGGCCGACCGCTTGCAGGAGTTGTTCTCCACCATGCGTGCCGATTACGAGGCCAAGTGGGACGATCTGAAAATCTTCATCCAGTACGGCATCCTCACCGACGAGAAGTTCGCGGAAAAAGCCACGGATTTCATGTTGTGGAAGAACGTCGACGGCAAGTATTTCACGCCCAAGGAATACACCGATCTGGTCAAGGAAAACCAGACCGACAAGAACAAGAATCTGGTGTTCCTTTATGTGGACGATGCCGAGGAGAAGCACACGTTCCTGGAAGCAGCCAAGAACAAGGGTTACGACGTGCTCGAAATGAACGGCCAGCTGGACAACCACTACATCAATTGGTACGAGTCGAAAAACCAGGGTACTCGTTTCGTGCGGGTCGACAGCGACGTGGTGGACAAGTTGATCCAGAAGGACGAGCAGCTCAAAATGGCTCTCACCGAGGCGCAGCAGGAGATTCTCATGCCCGTGTTCGAAAGCCAGATGCCCGTCGACGAGAAAATCCGTTACAACATTTCGTTCGAGGCCATGGCGCCCGAGGAAGCTCCGGTTGTCATCACTCAGAACGAGTTCATGCGCCGCATGAAGGAGATGGCCCAGGTCGGGGGCGGCGGCATGAGCCAGTTCTACGGTCAGATGCCCGATAACTTTACCATTGCCGTGAACGCCAACCACCCGATCGTCATCGATATTTTGTCCGACGTGGAGAAAGCCTACGGCGACAAGCTCAAGTCCATCACCAAGAAGATCGATGCGGCGGTCGGCGAGGAGAAGCGTTTCGACGAAGTGGTCAAGGGCAAAAAGGAGGAGGAGTTGAGCGCCGAGGAGAAGTCGACGCGCGAAGAACTTTCCAAGAAGATCGTCACCTTGCGAGACGAGCGCAACGAGCGTTTGAAGGAGATCGGCAGCAGCAATCGTCTGGTGCGTCAAATCATCGACCTGGCCTTGCTGACCAACGGAATGCTCAAAGGCAAGAACCTTACGGAGTTCATCCAGCGGTCGATCACCTTGATCGAGAAATAAGCCGTTGGATTGCGAACGATCGACCAGGGGCCGGATTTTCCGGCCTCTGTTTTTTATGGCTTGACCGAATTTTCTTGCATAGCCTAATGCTCTGGTTTCTATGTGTATAATGGTTTTTGATTCGGCGTAATACCGCGTTTTGCGTTGACATGTTTTGCTGTATAAGCAAATTTGTGTAATTTTGCGTAATCGATTACGTATTCGATAACGGTAATAGATTTCAGTTTATGGATTTCTTCGATAAAACGGGCAAAATGGCGATCGGCAGCCGCTTGCGCATGCTGACCGACCGCATCACGACCGATGCCGCAGGGATTTATCGTTTGTACGGAGTGGACATCAAGCCTAAATGGTTTCCCGTGTTGTACGTTCTTTCAGAGGGCGGGACGAAAACCGTTACGGGCATCGCCAGGGAGATCGGACAGACCCACCCGTCCGTGAGCAACCTCGTCAAGGAGATGACGGCCTGCAAACTCGTCAGGGAGGTGGCCGACAAGACCGACAAGCGCCGAACCGCCATTACTCTTGCGCCGCAGGGCAAAAAGATTTGCGACATGCTGACCATGGTCTGCGATGACGTAGCTGCCGCTGTCGAGGAGATTGCGGCCGCAACCCGTCATGATCTTTGGAAAGCCATCGGCGAATGGGAGGAACAACTGTCGCAGAAGAGCCTTTTCGAGCGAGTAAAAGAGGTGCGCAGGGAGCGGGAGTGCCGTGACGTGCGTATCATACCCTACGAGCCTTGCCACCGGTCGGCCTTCCGCGCATTGAACGAGCAGTGGATCACGCAGCATTGGCAGTTGGAAGCGCACGACATCGAGTGTCTCGATCAGCCGCAGGAGAGTATCATAGATAAAGGAGGCGATATTTTCGTGGCGCTATATAAGGATAAACCCGTCGGTGTGTGCGCCCTCTGCAAAATGGACGACCCCGCTTATGATTACGAGCTGGCAAAACTCGCTGTCAGTCCCGATGCACAGGGCAAAGGCATCGGTTACCTGCTTTGCAAGGCCGTGGTGGACAAGGCCCGGTCGCTCGGCGCGAAGAAACTCTTTCTGGAAAGCAACACATTGCTTAAGCCAGCTATCCATACCTATAAAAAATTGGGATTCCGCGAACTTGCCGAATATCACCCCGCCTATGCGCGCGGCGACATTCAGATGGAACTCTTTTTAGATAGAACGGATAATCTTTAACCCCTCAAAAAAAATGGAAAAAGTTGTAGTCAAGAAGGAGGATGCCCTAAAAAAGGTATTCAAGGGCGTTTCGTTGGATTCGCTTGCCGTCGGCGAGAAGTCGATGGTGACGAAGATGAACTATGTGAAAGGCAATTTTGCCACCACCCATCGGCATCCGCATGAGCAGTGCGGCTACGTTATTTCGGGTACGTACCGTCTGAAAGTAGAGATTCCCGATGCGCCGATCGACGTGTTGCTCCATGCTGGCGACAGTTATGCCATTCCGGGCGATACGCCGCATTCGTTCGAGGTGCTGGAGGGCGGCGAAGTCGTGGATGTCTTCACGCCGCAGCGGGAGGACTATCTGTAGTGCAGTTGCAGCGTTGAATAGACGCCGTAGAAATCAAACGGGAGCGGAATTTTCCGCTCCCGTTTTTGCTTTGTCCATTGTCTTGAATAGATGTCGGTCTCCTCGCTTGTCGTGGTATGGGTCGGTGCCATGGCCGATCCGGATATGACGCTTTTCTGGACAGCCATTTCTGTTCCCTTCTGAAGCAGAGCAACATACCGTCGTCGATCCGTTCCCCGGCGGTTTCCGGACAACGGGTTGGAACTCTCTTTGTCTTCCGAACATGCGATCAGCGACACGTCGACGTTCCGCTGTTATTTTTCGAGCAGTTCGAGGAACCATTCCGGGCAACGGCAGGGCCGCCGCGTGTCGCTGTGGATGAACCCCAGTTGCGTCATGCCGGTGTTCAGCAGGTCGCCGCGTTCGTTGTAGATTTCGTAGTTGAACGTGATGCGTGCCGCAGGGCGTTCTTGAAGCATGATGCGCACGGTCAGCAGTTCGTCGTAGTGCGCAGGGCGCAGATACTTGGATTGCACTTCCAGAATGGGCATCATGATGCCGCGGCGTTCGACTTCCGCGAACGGCAGTCCCAGGGCGCGCATCCATTCGCTGCGCGCCGCTTCATAGTAGCAGATGTAGTTCGAGTGGTGGCAGATGCCCATCTGGTCGGTATGCTTGTACCACACCCGAATGTGACAGTCGAAAGAATTCATATCTTTTTTTAATTCACGATTGCTGCGATCCGGAGTTTGCTATTGGCGGCCAGGTGTGCATCGTTGCCGTCTTGAATCTCCGATTATGATTTTCTTATGTTGTGTCCCAGCAGCCGTTCGGCCTCCTCTACCCTGCCTTCGTCGAGCAGGCGGCGGATGACCGTGGAGCTGACATGGCGGTCGTCGATGCGGCATTCGGCTACCCGTACGACCCGGATGATGCCTTGGGCTTCGATTTCGTCCGCACCGATCCGGTCATGCCCGAAGCGGTGGTTGTAGCCGACGATCAGGGTCTCGGCCCCCACCGCTCCGCAAATGTAGCTTTCGATGAATTCGCGGCCCGAAAGCGCGCTGAACGAGCGGTCGAACGGGATCACGATCAGGTTGTCCACGCCGATTTGGGCCAGCAGTTCGATCTTTTCGTCGAGCGGCGTCAGCAGACGCAGCCCGTAGGCGCGGCCCAGCGCTATGCGCGGATGGGGTTCGAATGTCAGCACCACGCTTTCGCCGCCGGTCGCACGGGCTTCGTCCGTCAGCCGTTCCAGCAGGGCGCGATGTCCCGCGTGCACGCCGTCGAACGACCCGATCGTCGCGGCGGCGCGTCCGAAGTCCGGAAGCGAGGCGAAGCCTTGGAATACGCGCATCGGATCAAGGGTTCGAGTTGTCGTTTTCCTTGACCAGGTAGGCGACTTTTTCCAGCAGGGTCGTGATGTCGTAGTTCTCCACCACGATGCCTTGCGGGAAGTTCAGCGGCGTGGAGGTGAAGTTCAGCACGCCTTTGATTCCGGCGTTGATGATCGGCACGACCAGCTGGGGCGCAACTTTCGTCGGCGAAGAGACGATCACGATCGATATGTCCTTGTTTTCGACCATGCTTTCGAACGCATTCATGTGGTAGCACGGAATGCCGTCGATGGTCTTGCCCACTTTCTCGGGGTCTACGTCGAATGCCGCCGTGATCTTCAGATTCAGCCCCTTGCCGTTGAAATATTTCGTGATGGCCTGGCCCAGATGCCCCATGCCCAGCACGGCGATGTTCATCGGGGTCGGGCTGTCCAATATCTTGCCGATGTAGTCGATCAGCACCTGAACGTCGTAGCCTTTCTTCGTGTCGCTCGAAAACCCGATCAGCATCAGGTCGCGGCGCACCTGCACGGCCGTGATGCCGTGGATGCCGGCCAGCACGTGCGAGAAAATGTGCGTGATGCCCTGGCGGTGGCTCGCCAGCAGCGTGCGGCGGTATTCGCTCAGGCGTTCGATGGTTTTTTCGGGAATTCCGTTGTTCAAAGTTCCCATTTCGTTCTATTCGATGGTTATGGTGTAGTCGGCGTGATAGTCCACCCGCGTCCAGTTGCTGTTGACGTGGGTGTGGCGCCCTTCTCCCTGGCGGAAGACGTAGGAGGTTTGCAGCGGCGTGTAGCGGCGGCCTTCCAGGTCGTATTCGATGTCGTTGTACATCGCCGGGCCGAAGATCATGGCCGTGTCGTAGCCGCGATAGGAGTAGAGCGTGGGCAGGGCGCCGAACGCCCGGATATAGGCGCCGTCGAACGCCGTCACTTTTTCGGAATCGCGCTTGGCATGATAGGTCGGTATGAACACCACCCTGTCTTTGAAGAACATCGTGCGGTCGATGCTGTGGTAGCGGTTCCAGCGCGCATTGCCCAGCACCACGAAGTCCGGCACCGTGTTCGTGCGGGTGGTGATGCTCGTGTCGGCCGAAGCGATCGCCGCCAGAATCCGATCCACGTCGATTTCGTTGTCCGCCATGATGACGAACACGTTCTGCTTGTCGTTGTGCAGCAGGCGCGTCAGGTCGGCCGGGCTGACCGAGTAGGGGCCGCGGCGGGCGATGTCGTTGGGGTGTTCGTAGCGATATTTGTGCATGCGGTATTCCTTGCCGCCCAGCAGGGCCAGGATTTCCGCTTCGTATTCCTCGTCGGTGTTGTCCGTGTAGATGAGCGTCACCTGGCGGTCGCCGCAGAGGAGTTCTTCCGCCTTTTCATATTTGGTCGCCGGATCGGGCGCCAGTTGGAACAGCGCATCGCTGTTCATGCGTTCGATGTGGGCCAGAGGCGACACCACCGGAATGCCTTTCTGTTCGGCATACACCACCACAGGATAGATGCCTTCTTCATAGACCGGTCCGACGATCAGGTCGGCCCTGCGGAATTCGTCGGTCGCCACGATCTCTTCGATCTTTTCCGGGTCGCGGCCCGTGTTGAAAAGCGTCAGATCGACCGAACGGCCATGCCGCAGTTTCACGCTGTCCAGTCCCAGCAGGAATCCTTGGTAGAATTCGATGTAGTTGTTGTTCACCGTGCTGTCTTCCTTGATCAGCGGCAGCAGCAGGGCGATGTTCAGCGTCTCGGAGGGGCGCAGGGCGCGGAATTCGATCTCTTCGACCTGCCGGTCGGCGAATGGATCGGGCGCCTGCGTCTGCGGCGTTCCGGTCGTCAGCGTGTCGACGTCGGGGTGTTGCGGCACAACCTCCGCAGCCGGCACCCGCAGCATGGCTCCGGCTTTCAGATCGGCCGGTTGCAGTCCGTCGTTGAGCTGCGAGAGTTCGGCTTCGGTGATCCCGAAGCGCCGCGCGAGCGAGTAGAACGTCTCGCCCGGAAGCGTGATGTGGTAGGCGTCGCCCGGAGCCGCCACGCTGTTGAGCGAAGCGCGGTAACGCTCCCACTGCGCCTGGATGTCCGCCGCATCTTCGGAGCCGATCTGCTTCTTGCGGATCAGAATCCGTTCGCCGGGCCGCAGATGGATCGGGTCGAGCGACGGATTGTCCTCCATGATGGTGGGGATCGGTATTTCATATTGGCGCGACACGCCGTAGAGCGTTTCGCCCTTGGTTACATAGTGCATGTCGAATTTCTTGCGGAGCTTCTTTTCGGATTGTTGCTCCGCAACATCGGCGACGAACGGGATCTTCAGGCTGACTCCGGCTTGCAGACCCTGGGCCGCCGACGGGTTGTTCGCCACGATCGCCTTTTCGGCCACAGCATAGGTCTTGGCCAGCCCGTAGAGCGTTTCGCCGGGTTGCACGGTGTGGATGTAGTATTTCGAACCGTTGATGTAGACGATCGTACCGGATTTCTCGGCCGCCAGGGCGGCGCACAAGCATCCGATCGTAAGCAGAATCGCCGCACAGAATCGTTTCATGGTCATTGCATTTTCTCGCGCATGCGTATTTCCGTAATCACTTTCTTGGTGTAGAGCGGAAAGTCGCCGTTCATCATCCAGGCATAGTAGCTCGGTTCGATGCGGAACACCTCGGCGACCGAACGGCCCTTGTACTTGCCGAATCCGAATACTTCCTGGCCCTTTTCGTCATAGAGAATGCGCCCGGCATAGTCCGCCGATTCCGCACGGCACGAGTATGCGGCCAGCGCGTCCACATCGTTTTCGAGGTCGTCGTAGCGTTCCAGCTGCGCCTTGAGCACTTCGTAGGTCGCGCGCGTGTCGGCTTCTGCCGAATGGGCGTCTTCGAGTTCCTTGTCGCAGTAGAATTTGTAGGCCGCCACCAGCGTGCGTTGTTCTTTCTTGTGGAAGATGTTTTGCACGTCGATGAACTTGCGGCGCTTGAAGTCGTCCACTTCGACGCCTGCACGCATGAATTCTTCGACCAGCATCGGCAGGTCGAAGCGGTTGGAGTTGAATCCGCCGAAGTCGCAGCCCCGGATGAACTGTTCGAGCGACCGGGCGATCTGCGCGAACTTGGGTTCTCCGGCCACGTCGGCGTCGGTTATTCCGTGTATGGCCGTCGCCTCGGGCGGAATGGGCATTCCCGGGTTGATCCGCCGGGTCTTCACGATCTCCTCGCCGTCGGGCATGACTTTGACCATCGATATTTCGACGATGCGGTCTTTCGAGGCGTCCACGCCCGTGGTTTCGAGGTCGAAGAAGACGATCGGCCGCTTCAGGTTGAGCTTCATATGCGCCCGCTTAAGCGTTGATCATCATGGGCATGAGCAGCATCAGCGACGAGTTGGTCTGTTTCTCGTCGTATACCGGCTTGAATACGCCGGCACGGGTCGAGTCGGCCAGTTCCACCATCACGGTCGGGGTCTCCATGTTGGCAAGGATTTCGACCAGGAACGTCGATTTGAAGCCGATCGAAATAGGCTGCCCGTCATAGCTGCACGAAATGGTCTCGTTGGCCGATACCGAGAAGTCGATGTCCTGCGCCGTGAGCGCGATATTGTTGTCGGCGATGTCCATGCG
>JAIECN010000100.1 GCA_029068505.1 Alistipes sp. | reverse complement strand
CTGGCCGTCATGACCGAACTGCCGCTGGTGGTGGTCGACGTGCAGCGCGGCGGCCCCTCGACGGGTCTGCCGACCAAGACCGAGCAGAGCGACCTCCAGCAGGCGCTCTACGGACGCAACGGCGAATGCCCCGTCATCGTCGTGGCCGCCTCGTCGCCGAGCGACTGCTTCCACTATGCGTTCGAAGCCGGCCGCCTGGCCATGGAACACATGACGCCCGTGGTGCTGCTCACCGACGGATTCATCGCCAACGGCTCCGAGCCGTGGCGCATCCCGCAGATGAAGGACTACCCTGCCATCTGCCCGCCCATCGTCGACCAGGCGCCCGAAGGCGGATTCATGCCCTACGTGCGCAACGAGAAGCTGGCCCGCGGCTGGGCGTTCCCGGGCAAAACGGGGCTGGAACACCGTGTCGGCGGACTCGAAAAGGACTGCGTCAAAGGGTGCATCTCCCACGACCCAGCCAACCACCAGAAGATGGTGTCGACACGTGCGGCCAAGGTCGCCAAAGTCGCCGACTACATTCCCGGACAGCAAGTCTATGGCGACGCCGAGGGCGACCTGCTGGTCGTAGGCTGGGGCGGTACGCGCGGCCACCTGCAAAACGCTGTGGACGAGATGCGCCACGAAGGCAAACGCGTCTCGCTCTGCCACTTCAACTACATCAACCCGCTGCCTCGCGGCGTCGAGGATATCTTCTCCAAGTTCCGCCGCATCGTGGTGTGCGAGCTGAACGAAGGGCAGTTCGCCGCCTACCTGCGCCAGCAGCTCCAGCAGTTCCGCTACGAACAAATCAACAAGTGCGAGGGTCTGCCGTTCACGGTGGCCGAGCTGAAACAGAAATTCGAAACCTTATTGAAGTAAAAGCTATGGCAGACTACAAATATACTCCTGCGGATTTCAAGAGCGACCAGGAAGTGCGCTGGTGCCCCGGCTGCGGCGACCACGCCATACTCAACGCCGTGCAGCGCGCTCTGCCCGAAGTGGCCGACCGCACCGACACACCCCACAACCTCTTTACGTTCGTCTCGGGCATCGGCTGCTCGTCGCGCTTCATCTACTACATGAAGACTTTCGGCTTCCACTCCGTTCACGGGCGTGCCAACGCCGTGGCGACGGGCGTCAAGGTGGCCAATCCGCGGCTCAACGTGTGGGTTACCACCGGCGACGGCGACTCGCTGGCCATCGGCGGCAACCACTTCATCCACGCCATCCGCCGCAACGTCGATCTGAACGTGATCCTATTCAACAACGAAATCTACGGTCTGACCAAGGGCCAGTACTCGCCCACCTCGAAGCTGGGCAAGATTACCAAGACATCGCCCTACGGAACGGTCGAGAAGCCTTTCAATCCGGGCGAACTGGTCATCGGCGCCAAAGGCACGTTCTTCGCCCGCTCGATCGACATGGAAGTCAACCTCTCCAAGGAGTGCATGGTGGCCGCGGCGCTGCACAAGGGCATGTCGGTGGTCGAAGTGTTGCAGAACTGCGTGATCTTCAACGATAAGACCCATGCTGCATTTGCCGCCGACAAGGCCACACGCGCCGAACGCACGATCACGCTGCGTCACGGCGAAAAGATGCTTTTCGGCGCCAACAACGAGAAAGGTCTCGTCTTCGAGAACATGAAACTCAAGGTCGTAACCGTGGGTCAGGACGGCTATACGCTCGACCAGGTGCTGACGCACGATGCCCACGAGCGCGACACGACGCTGCACATGATGCTGGCGGCCATGAAATACCCCGACTATCCCGTCGCCGTGGGCGTGATCCGCGCCGTCGAAGACGATGCGGTCTACGACCGGGCCGTCGAACGGCAGGTCGAGGAAGTCAAGGCTACGGCGAAAATCCGCTGCGTCGACGACCTCTTGCGCTCCGGCGCCACCTGGGAGGTGTAGGCTGCCCGTCCTCCCGCTGTACATGGGCGGAGACTCCGGAATCCGGCGATCTCCGCCCTTTTTTCGTGCCCCTGCTCCTCCGGCCCGCATAACTCCGGTCTGCAATCCGGGTCTCTTGCACCGGTTTCTATAGGGGAAGAAGTGCCAAAGCGGGTTGGTTCCCACACTCGGCGGCAGTTCGGTTTTCGGGCCAACCGGCGGAGATGGATTTTCAGACTCGACAGCAAGTCGGTTTTCGGGCCAACCGGCGGAGATGGATTTTCAGACTCGACAGCAAGTCGGTTTTCGGGCCAACCGCGATGCTGGATTTTCAGACTCGGCGGCAGTCGGCTTTCGGGCCAAC
>JAIECN010000010.1 GCA_029068505.1 Alistipes sp. | reverse complement strand
CTTCCACCCTGCCGCCCCGCCCCTGCATAGCCGCAGCTCTCGCTCCGGGTACCGCCGGCATACCTATTAATATAAGAACGGCGGCCAGGAATCCGAAATTTTCCTATCCGCCGTTTTAAAACATTCATTCCGCCGCCCTTCGCCCCTCTGGATTCGATCGCGGGGAGCATAGTCAACTTTCGAAGCGTTTGCGCACCATGGCCGCCACTTCGCCGAAAGCCTCCAGCCGGAAAAGTGCCGAAAGCGCCGCATAGACCGCCACGCCCGTCCCGACTTCAGCCGCCAGCCGCAGCAGCGCGCTTTCGATCGGGGCGCCCGCCACCGCCCGCACCGCCGCATACATCGCCCCGGCGGTCAGCGCCACCGGCAACAGCGTCCGCAACAGCCGCCGCCCGGCCAATCCGGAGCGCCGCCGTGCCGCCGCCACGTTCACCGCCGCCTCGCAGGCCGCGAACGCCACCAGCCCCCAAACCACCGCCTGCACGCTGCGGGGGATCGTCACAGCCAGAATCGCCGTCATGACGATCTTCTTGAGCACTTCGAGCCGCACGATCGTCGGCCCCTCGCACTTCACTTTCAAGACGTTGTAGGCGACCATCGCCACCGGATAAAACAGCCCGGCCAAACAGATCGCCTCGAAATAAGGCACCGTGGGCATCCACTTCTCCCCGAGCAGCACCTCGAACATGTCGTGCGCCACGGCCGACAGCCCGAGCATCATCGGGAACATCGCATAAGCCACCACCATCATCACCTGCCGGTAGCTCTCGGCGAACTTCTTGCCGTCCGAGGCGATTTTCGACAGCGCCGGGAAAGTCACCCCCTGCACCGCCGCCATGGTCGAAGTCACCGGCAAATCCTTGAGTTTCTGCGCCTGGTCGAAATAGCCCAGCGTCGCGGCCGAATAGATCTTGCCGATAAAAAGTTGCGGGATCTTGCTGTAGAACGACGATATCAAGTCCGTGGCCAGCAAACTGAAGCTGTAAGGCATCATCGCACGCAACGCCCCGAAGTTCCATCCGGCCGTCGCCCGGGGCCTCCATTCGCTCAACCGCCACAGCAGCAGCGCCCGCACGGCCATTTGCAACACCCGCTGCGCGACCAGGCTCCATACGCCGCATCCGGCCAAGGCCAGCAGCACGGCCGCACAGCCGCTCGCGGCCGACGATGCGAAAGTCACCTTCGAGAGCAGCGCAAAACTGAAACGCCGCGTAAAAATCGTATTTTGAATGACGCACAGCGCATTGATCGGCACCAGCAAAAAGAACACCGGCGCGATGCGCGTAATCACAGGCATGTCGTAGTAGCGGGCCGCAAGGGGCGCCAGCGCCGTCAGCAGCACGTACAGCGCCACCGACACGCCCATGTTGAACAGAAATACCGCCTTGTAGTCTTCGGGCGCCGGCTCCGCCTTGCGGATCAGCGTCTGCGAAAAGCCGCTGTCCACCACCACCAGAGCCAGCGCAGCGAACGCCGTGAGCACGGCCACCACCCCGAAGTCGGACGGCAGCAGCAGGCGCAGCACCACGATCGACACGCCCATCTGCAACAGCATTGTGCCGATCTTTTCGCCGATCGACCACGCCACGCCGCGCGCCACCTTATCTTTCAGAGCCTCCGCCAAGGTCTCACAACGTTGCGCAGGCTCCGCCGCGCTCGTTGCGCTCGCGGATGCGTTTCACATCGGCGATCTCCACATACGAAGCCCCGCCGTCAGGCCCGAAACTGCCGCCCACGATAGCCAGCAAGTCGCTCTCCTCCAGCCGGTCGCTCTGTTCGATCACCTCCATCGCATCCACCAGGAAGTGGTAGCGGTCGCCCAGCTCCTGCTTGCGCAAAATAGGCACCACGCCGTACGAGAGGGCCAGAATCCGCTGGGCATGCAGCCGGTAGCACACGGCCACCACCGTCTTACGGCCGCGGAACGCCGCCAGATAACGGCCCGTGCGGCCCGTCTTGGTGTCGAGCACCACATATTTTATCGGCAGGTTGGTCGACGCCCGCACGGCCGAGCGGGCCAGCTGGGCCGTGATTTCGTGGTTCACCGACACCATGTCCATGTCGATCATCGGCTTGAAATGCGTTTCGTCGCGTTCGATCTCCCGCGCGATGCGGGCCATCGTCTCCACGGCTTCCACCGGGTAATCGCCCATGGCCGTTTCGTCGCTCAGCATCACGGCGTCCACCCGTTCGTAGATGGCGCTCGCCACGTCGCTCACCTCCGCACGCGTCGGCCGCGGGTTGCGCACCATCGAGTAGAGCATCTGCGTGGCGATGATCACCGGGCGCTTGGCCGCGATGCACTTCTCCACGATGCGGCGCTGCGTGTTGGGGATCGCCTCGGCGGGCAACTCCACGCCCAGGTCGCCGCGCGCCACCATGATGCCGTACGACGCTTCGATAATCTCGTCTATATTGTCCAGACCCTCCTGGTTCTCGATCTTCGAAATGATCTTGATCGGACTGCCGTGCGTATCCAGAATCGCCTGCACAGCCTGCACGTCGCGGATGCTCCGCACGAACGAGTGGGCGATGAAGTCCACGTCGTGCGCAATGGCCCATTCGATGAAACGGCGGTCTTTCTCCGTTACCGACGGCAGATCGATCGACACGCCCGGCACGTTCACGCTCTTGCGCGAGCGCAGCGCGCCGTCGCCCGCGAATTCGCACACCAGCTCCGTGGCGGTCTTCTCCACCACGCGCAGCTCCACCTCGCCGTCGGCGATGAGCATCCGCGCCCCCACCGGAATGTCGGCCACGATACCCGGCACGTTCATGTATACCGTCTCGCGCGTCGTGGCGTCCGTGCCGTCCGAGCCGCGCACGGCCACCCGCTCGCCCGCCTTGAACTCGATCCGCTCGCCGTACTCCGGCGCCAAGGTCGTCACCCGGATTTCGGGGCCTTTGGTGTCGATCATCACCGGAATGGCCGGATCGACCCGGTGCACCGTCTCCACGATCTGCGTCGCACCCTCCAGGGTCACGTGCGCCGAATTGATGCGCACCACGTCCATGCCCGCCTGCGCAAGGCTGCGCACGAATTCCTCCGTGCAGCGGAAGTCCGACATCGTGGCTACGATCTTCGTTTTTTTCATCTTATTCATCGTTCTTTTATTTTTTCGGTTTCTTCGTTGCTTGATTTTCGGCCCGCCCCAGCAGCGCCTCCACGCCCAGGCGGTAGGATTCGAGACCGAATCCCATGATCGACCCCACGGCTACGGGCGCCAGCAGCGACACATGGCGGAACTCCTCGCGGGCCAGGATCGACGAGATGTGCACCTCGACCACCGGCACCCCGATCGCCGACACCGCATCGCGCAGCGCCACCGAGGTGTGGGTGTAGCCCCCGGCGTTGAGCACCACGCCGTCGTAGCGCCCCTCGGCCTGCTGGAGCGCGTCGATCAGCTCGCCCTCCACGTTGGACTGGCGGTAGCCGATCTCCGCCTGCGGATAGCGTTCCCGCAGGCTTTCGAGCAGTTCGCCGAATGTCTGCGTGCCGTACACCTCCGTGTCGCGGCGGCCCTGCAAATTCAGATTCGGACCGTTGAGTATCAATATTTCCATAAGGAAGCCTCTTTTTTCGCGGCACGGCATCGCTTCGGCGGCAGCTCGCGCCCGGATGCAACCCCCAAGGCGCGCGTTCCGCATTCGCGGTTTTCGTTTCGCGCCGCAAAGATAGCGCAAATCGCGCGAAAAATCGGTCGCAACACGCAAATAATATTCGCTTTCCTTGCTCTATTTTTCCCGGTTCGGCATTCCCGCCCGGCGATTCCCGAAAATTATTTTTCCCGAATCGTTCTTTTCTTGCCCTAAATCGTTATTTTTGCATTTATAAACTATCCGTTTTCTACCCCATGAAGGAGATCATCCAGCTTCACGACAAAAAGTTCCGCATCATGATCCCCGCCGAGAAGATCGACGAGGCGGTCAGCGCCGTTGCGCAGCGCATCAACCAGGATTACGCCGACAAGGACACCCCGCTGTTCGTCGGCGTGCTGAACGGCTCGTTCATGTTCATGAGCGATCTGATCAAAAAAATCGAGTTCAACAACGAACTTTCTTTCGTCAAGCTCTCCTCCTACGAGGGCACCGCTTCGACCGGCCAGGTCAAGAGCCTCATCGGGTTGAACAACTCCATCGAGGGACGCCACATCATCGTCGTCGAAGACATCGTCGACACCGGCGAGTCGATCGAGCACATGGTGCGCGACCTGGAGGCCCGCAAGCCGGCCAGCATCGACGTCTGCACGCTCTTCTTCAAGCCCGGCTCCTACCGCAAACAGCTGCCCATCCGCTATCGCGCCATGGAGATCGGCAACGAGTTCATCGTCGGCTACGGGTTGGACTACGACCAGCTGGGCCGCAGTCTCAAGGACATCTACGTCGTGACCGAATGATCGCCGCCCCCGACACCGCATCGCTCGACGGCGGGCGTCTGCTGCCCGTCGCCGAGGATTTCTACACCCTCCAGGGCGAGGGATTCCACGCCGGCCGGGCCGCCTACTTCATCCGGTTGGGCGGCTGCGACGTCGGGTGCGCCTGGTGCGACGCCAAGTACGCCTGGAACCCGGCGCTCTTTCCCCCGACCGACGTGCCGACCCTCGTGGCCCGGGCCGTCGCGTCCGGTGCTCCGGCCGCGGTCATCACCGGCGGCGAGCCGTTGCTCTACCCGCTCGACGAGCTGACCCGCCGTTTGTCCGAAGGGGGTTTGCAGGTCTTCCTCGAAACCTCCGGGTCGCATCCGTTCAGCGGACGCTTCGACTGGGTGTGTCTCTCGCCCAAGCGCAGAAAGCCGCCCGTCGACGAAGCGTTCGCCCGAGCTTCCGAGCTGAAGGTCGTCATCGGATGCACCGAGGATTTCGAATGGGCCGAAGCCAATGCAGCCCGTGTCGGCGCCGGGTGCCGCCTCTCGCTCCAGCCCGAATGGAGCGTCGCGGAAGAGATCATGCCCGCCATCGTCGACTATGTCAAGAGCCATCCCCGCTGGACGGTCTCCATCCAGACGCACAAATACATGAATATTCCGTAGCGCCCATCGCACCGAAGCATCGGGTCTCTCCGGTTCTTCGCCCGGCGCACCGCACTGCGAACAAGAGCCTTTTCCATGAATCTTCAGACCGGCCGAAAACTTTGGGTCGTCGCCACGACGGTCATCATCGCCTTCACGATCTTCATCGTGGGGCGCAACGCCGTGCATGCCGTGAAGATCAAGCGTCAGATCAACGCCCTGCAACGCGAAAAGGAGTTCTTCCAAGCCAAGATCGAGGCCGACAGCACGCTGCTCGAACGGCTCCGCTACGACGAATACCTCGAAGAATACGCCCGCGAGCATTTCCGCATGCAACGGCCCGACGAGCACGTATATATTATAGAGGAAGAATAGGCAGGACTTCCTGCCGCACGATCGTTTGCGCCGGCACTTCATCCGGCCCTCCGTCCGACGATCGAGGCCGCGTCCGAAACAGGGTTCCGCCCCGCCGAATCATTTCAATAGTGTTCGAATCCACGCCAGTCGAGCCGGACTTCCGCACCGCCGCGCCGCCATGTCAAACCGTCGCCCGCCACGATCCGCCCCACTTCGTACAGCGGTTCGCCGAAACGGGCACCATATTCCGAAACCAGTCGCGCCGCAGCGTCCGGCGCCGCCGTCAACAGCAATTTGTAGTCCTCGCCTCCGCATGCCGCCGTGCGCAGATCGGCACCCGCGGCCACCGGTATCCGCTCCAGGTCGATCACGGCCCCCGCACCCGAGCATTCCATGATATGGCATACATCCGACGCCAGACCGTCCGAAATGTCCATCATCGCATGCACTTCCGGCCGCGCACCCAGCCATTGCCCCTCCTCGACCTGCGGGCGAGGATTGCGGTGTTCCGCGGCCAAGGGAGTATCATACGTCCCTGACAGCAGGTCGCGCAGTCCGGCGCCCGAAGCGCCCAGCCGGCCCGTCACGAACAACACGTCGCCCGCCACAGCGGCGCTGCGACGTTTCAGATGCCCGTCGGGCGCCCGGCCGATCGCCGTCACGTTGATCGCAATGCCGGATTCCGAACGGGTCGTGTCGCCGCCGATCAACGCCACCCCATAACGGGCCGCCAGGGCATGGTATCCGTCCATGAACCGCGCCGCCCACTCCTCCGTTGCATCCGCCGGCAAGGCGATCGACAGCAGCGTTGCCACCGGACGCGCACCCATGGCAGCCACATCGCTCAAATTCACAGCCAAAGCCTTGCCGCCCAACTCCTCGGGCGTAGTCGCGGCACGCAAGAAATGCACCCCCTCGGTCAACAGGTCGGCCGTGAATACCAGCGACTCGCCGTCGCCGACAGGCAACACGGCGCAGTCGTCGCCGATCCCCTCGAAGCCGTTGCGGGGCAGATCGGCGCACAGCGTGCGAATGGCATCTATGAATCCGAATTCGGTCATCGTTCATCCGGTTTGTTTCTCACAAAAATACGAATAAGCGAGGGCAAAAGCAAGCTCGCTTGCATTTTGCCGAGCACGAGTATCGAATAATCCGACACCCGAATGGAGGTGGAAGCAGCCGATCCGAACGGAGACAACACGAACACTCCGAACAAGGCGCTCCGACATCCTTGCCGAATGGGCCATAAACAATCCGTTCCCGAGACCCGGCATTCCTGCCCGTCTCGGGAACGGATCGTTCGAAAGCGCCATGCGCTTCAGGCTATACCAGCCCGGAGAAGCCCATGAACGCCATGGCAAGGATTCCCGCCGTCACCAGCGCAATGGGAATACCCTTGAATGCCTTGGGCACATCCTCGAAATCCAGCCGTTCGCGGATGCCCGCAAAGAGCACCAGCGCCAGGGCGAAGCCCAAAGCCGTGGCAACCGAATAGGTCACGCTCTGCAACAGATTGAACTCCTTCTGGATCATGAGGATCGCCACGCCCAGCACGGCGCAGTTGGTCGTGATCAGGGGCAGGAAGATGCCGAGTGCCTGATAGAGCGCCGGCGACAGCTTCTTGAGGATGATTTCCACCATCTGCACCAGCG
>JAIECN010000001.1 GCA_029068505.1 Alistipes sp. | reverse complement strand
ACACCAATTCGGCCGCAGCCACGCCCCGGGTGGAAGAGATGACCCCCGAAAGCACCGGATCGAGCAACCCCATGTCGAGGCTGTCGACATCGAGCCGGGCATAATAACGCATCCGGTCGGGCGCAAAATAACCCCGCACCACCGTATCGCCCTTGATGCGGTTGGCGACCGACACCCTGGCCCGGTTGCGGGCGAAGTCCCACTGCGACGCCAGACGCAGGGGCGGCGCGGGTATGTTGTTCACCTCGACGCTGTCGAGGAGGATGTCGGCCCGGAATTCGCCGCCGCGCAAGACCGAATTCATGGTGGCCCCGCCGTTGGTGCGCCCCTCGATCGAATAACCCAGGCGCGACGCGATCCGGGTGAAGGGCGCCAGATCGAAATTGCGCAGGCGGAGCGTCACCGAATCGTCGCGGCTGCGCGAAGCGATGCCGTTGAGCGACAGGCTCTGGTCGCCGCTCAAGACCAGGAAGCGGTCGACGACGATGCGTGCCGTGTCGATCTGCATCTTGTCGGCGAAAATCTGCCACCGCTTGTCGCCCCGCGTGATGTACGAAGGCAGAATCCGCAGATCGACGAGCTGCCCGCCCGCCTCGCTGCCGTGGGTCTCGGCGCGCAAGCCGATCAACCCGGAAAACTGCCGCACCGTATCCTCGAAACCGGTCGACAACTGCATGCTGTTCTGCCGGGCACCGCCTGTGACCGAGAGGTGCGGCAGATGCAGCGACCCGGCGTAGAGGTCTTCGGCCGAAGCATAGACCGTGAGCGAATCGCCGCGGTTGGAAGCGTTGACGTTGAGCCGTGTGGCCAGCAACCGCTTGCGCTCGACGTACTCGGCATCGGCCTTGAGCGAGAGTTTGTCGCTGGCCGGATTGAAGAGCAGCTGCAACGACGCCCCGTCGGCGATCTGCAACCCGGGCGACACGGCGTCGGCCACCGGATTGAAATCGCGGACATGCACCGAGAGCAACGAATAATCGTCGGCCACGGCAGTTTCGTGCGCCGCTCCGGAAACCCGGCGCGCCCCCTTGCCGATCAACGGCAGGTATTTCCAGGCGCTCTCGCGCAAATAACGGAAGACGGTGCGATAGCTGGTCTTCGAACGGAAGGTGACGTCGGCGAAGTCGGAACGCAACTCGACGAACTTGCTGTGGGCCGAATTCTCACCCGTGATCTCGATGCTGCGCGTCTCGACCTGCTTGTCGTTGTAACGATACGACGCGTCCGCGACGCGGATGACGCCGTTCAGGTCGTCGAGCGACCGGCCGCTGGCGTTGGCCTCGACATGGGCCGCGAGCACAGACACCGAATCGCGGGGATTGACATGCAGGGCCGCCAGGTCGGCGCGCCGCAAATCGAGCGTGAAGTCGTAACGCGGAATCGAACCGTTGAAATCGACGGCCCCCAGGAAGTCGAAGTCGAGGTTGGGGTCGCGCGCCGTGACCAGACCGTCGAACCCGCGGTTGCGCAACCGGCCGTCGAGCCGCAGCGAATCGTAGGTGTAGCCGTTGAACTCGAAGTGCGAAATGTCGCCCTGCACGTTGGCGTCGGTCATGCCGCGGCCGACCGACCCGTCGATCGAAGCCGCGATCGAAGCGCCGCCCAGCAGAGTGCGGCGGCCGAGCAAGGCGCCCAACCGGAAATCGCGCGTGGCCAGGCTGCCCTGCAACCGGCTGCGCCCGCCGCCCAGCGGCTTCATGGCCAAATCGATGTCGGCGGCGCCGAGCTGCGACGAAAACACGGACTGCAAGTCGAACGACGCGAGCGACCCCTCGAACCGCAACTGCAACCCGATGCGTCCGGCCCGCTCGAACATGGCAGTCAGATTGGCGGGCAGCGGCTTGCGGGCGATGTCGCGGGCGAAAGCCCCGATATCTTGGGCCGCAGTAGTCAGCCGGGGAATGTCGAGATCGAACGACGCGGTGCGGATGTCGGGCAGGCCGACGATCCGGGCCGCAGCGGAGAACGAAGTCTCGCGCCCGATGCGCAGATTGCGGATCGCGGCGGTGAAATCGGCGACCTCGCCGGCGACCGTGGCGTCGATGTCGCTCAAGACCGTATGCCACTCGCGCAACTTGGGCGCGAAATAAGCGATGTCGTCGGTGGCGACCGTAGCATTGCGCAAGGCGCCGTCCACACGCACCTGCCCGACGAAATCCTTGTAATCGGCCCACGAATTGCCGACCAGCGAAATGTAGGGGATCGACACGTGCGACCGCTCGGTAAGGATCGAAGCGTCCTCGAAGCCGAGGCAGCCGTTGGTCAGATAGAAACGCCCGGACAACCGGTCGAGGACGAAACCGCTGCGCTCGCGGGCCGAAAAGGAAGCGATGGACGTATGGATGGTCTGGCCGTCGATGGTGAAGTCGTCGACAGCGGCAACGATGTCGTAGAGGTGCATGTGGCCGAAGTCGATGCCGAACGGCGGCTCGCGCCGCACCTGGCGCTCCAGGCACAACTCCATGTCCTGGACCGAAGCCTTGCGGATCGAAAGGCTGAAGTTGCCCTTCTTGGGCCGGTCGGGATCGGAAATGCGGTTGACGATCTGCTTGATGTTCATCTCGCCCTCGGGCGTCTCGCGCAGGCAGAGCTTCGCCCCGGCGATCTCGGCGCGGGCGAGCGTCACGCCGCCGCCGAAAAGCCCCAGGCCGGTGACGTAAGCGTCGAGCCGGTCGACGTAAAAAAGCGTATCGCGCTGGTAATCCTCGACGTAGAAACCGTCGATCTTGACCTTGCCCAACAAGCCGACGTTGACCCTGCGGATGGCGATCGTGGTCTCCAACTTGTCGGAGATCGTCGCCACGGCTTTCTGCACCACGAAATTCTGCACGACGGGAATATCCAGCAACAACGAAACGCTGACGGGCAGGACGACCGCCAACAAAACGATCGCCGAGAACACCTTTCCCAATATTTTTATACCTTTGTGCACGAATAGCCGTTATAACCTGCAAATTTAACTATTTTAGTTAAAAAACGAAAAACCGGATGAACATTACAATATTGGGCATCGAATCGTCGTGCGACGACACGTCGGCCGCCGTACTGCGCGACAACCGCCTGCTGTCGAACGTCATCGCCTCGCAGGCCGTGCATGTGAAATACGGCGGCGTGATCCCCGAACTGGCCTCGCGCGCCCACCAGCAGAACATCGTGCCGGTGGTCGACACGGCGCTGCGCGAGGCGGGCGTGACGGCGTCGGAAATCGACGCCATAGCTTTCACGCGCGGCCCCGGGCTGGTCGGCTCGCTGCTGGTGGGCGTGTCGTTCGCCAAAGGACTCTCGATCGCCCGCAACATCCCCCTGGTGGAGGTCAACCACCTGCAAGGGCACATCCTCTCGCACTTCATCGACCTGCCCGACCGGGAGCTGCCCCACCCGGAGTTCCCGTTCCTCTGTCTACTGGTCAGCGGCGGCCACACGCAGATCGTGCGCGTGGATTCACCCCTGGAGATGCGGATCATCGGCACGACGATCGACGATGCCGCAGGCGAAGCGTTCGATAAATGTGCCAAAGTGATGGGACTGCCCTACCCCGGCGGCCCGGTGATCGACCGGCTGGCCAAAGAAGGCGACCCGGCGGCGTTCCGTTTCGCCCGTCCGCGGGTCGAGGAATACGACTATTCGTTCTCGGGGCTGAAGACCTCGTTCCTCTACACGCTGCGCGACCGCGTGGCCGAAGACCCGGGCTTCGTGGAACGGCACAAGGCCGATCTGTGCGCGTCGCTGCAACACACGATCGTCTCGATTCTTCTGGACAAGCTCGTCAAGGCGTCGAAGCAGACGGGCATCCGCGACATCGCCATCGCAGGAGGCGTTTCGGCCAACTCGGGTCTGCGCGACGGCATCGTAGCCGAAGGAAAAAAACGCGGCTGGCGCACGTTCCTGCCGGAATTCAAATTCACGACCGACAACGCGGCGATGATCGCCATGGCGGGCCACTACCGCTATCGCCACGGCGACTTCTCGCCGCTCGCCGTCGCCCCCGAAGCGCGGCTGGAAGAATTATAAAGAAAAATCCGAAATTCGCCCCTTACCCCGGAACGCCACCGATAAATCCCCCCCAGGTCGGTACGAGGTGCTGCTGTTCTGCGCCGATTTCCACGCGACGGCACGCTTACCATAGTCGACACCTTACCTCGCCACTGCCGTCTCGCAAGGACTTCGGCTTACTCCTCCCTCAAATACACCGTGGCGGTACGCGCCGTATTGTAGATGCGGATGCGGGGATAGCGGGTGCCGTCGTCGCCCACGACGTCGAACGAGAAGTGCTCGCCGTCCATCGCCTGGCGCTGCTGGCCGCCGAAGCGTTCTTCGTCGGTGGAAAGCAGGGGCACATACTTGCCCGGCCCCTGCACGGGCAGTTCGTAGTCGGGAATCGAAGCCGTAGGATGCCAGTTGAAGACGAAGAGCAGCCGTCCGTGCGAAAAGACCATCGTCTTGTTCTGCTCGTCCATCAAAAGATTCCAGGCATAGCCGTCCGAAAGCACCTTGTACTCCTTGATCAGCCCGATCATCGCCCGGTCGAAATCGCCGAGCCATGAGTAGCGCAGGAACCCATTGGTCGCCAGCGACCACTGGCGCCGGGCATGGGCATAGCTCCAGCCGTTGCCCTCGCGCGGGAAATCGATCCACTCGGGATGACCGAACTCGTTGCCCATGAAATTGAGGTAGGCCTGCCCGCCCGTCGAGATGGTCAGCAGGCGGATCATCTTGTGCAGGGCCATGCCGCGGTCGATGACGAGATTCTCCGACGCCCGATCCATGCAGAAGTACATTTCCTTGTCCATCAGGCGGAAAGCCAGCGTCTTGTCGCCCACGAGCGCCTGGTCGTGCGACTCGGCATAAGCCACGGTCTTCACTTCGGGCAGGCGGTCGGTCATGACCGACCACATCTCCCAGATGTTCCACTCCTCGTCGGGCACCTCCTTGAGGTATTTGATCCAGAAGTCGGGGATGGCCATCCCCAGGCGATAATCGAAGCCGATGCCGCCGTCGGACTCCGGAATGCAGATGCCCGGCATGCCGCTGACGTCCTCGGCGATGGTGACGGCCGCGGGGCGGAACTCGTGCACGAGCGTGTTGGCCAGCGTAAGGTAGGCGATGGCGTCGGTGTTGACCCCGGCGTCGAAAAAGCGTTCGCGGCAATCGAAATCGACATAGCCGTGATGATGGTAAAGCATCGACGTGACCCCGTCGAAGCGGAAGCCGTCGAAATGGAACTCGTCGAGCCAATATTTGACGTTCGAGAGCAGGAAGTGCTGCACCTCGGGTTTGCCGTAGTCGAAGAGCTTCGAATCCCAGTAAGGCTGGTCGCCCGCGGCGCCCGGCAACGAATAATGATGGTCGGTACCGTCCAACTCGTTGATTCCCTCGTTGAGATTCTTCACATAGTGGGCATGCACCAAATCCATGATGACGGCCAAGCCCAGCTCGTGGGCGCGGCGGATCAGCTCCTTCAGCTCCTCGGGCGTACCGAAGCGCGAAGAGGGGGCGAAGAAACTCGACACATGGTAGCCGAACGACCCATAATAGGGATGCTCGGCGATGGCCATCAACTGCACGGCATTATAACCGGCGGCTTTGATGACGGGCAGAATCTTCTCGGCGAACTCGCGGTAGGTGCCCACCCCTTCGCTCTCCTGCGCCATGCCGACATGGGCCTCGTAGATCAACAGATCGCCGTTCTTCGACGCATCGAACGCATCGCCCTGCCAGTCGAACGGCTCGGCGGGCACCCAGAACTGCGCCGTATAATTTTTGGACTCCTCGTCCTGCACCACGCGCCGGGCATAGGCCGGAATGCGATCCCTCCACCCGTTGTCGCCATGGACATGGAGCTTGTAGAGCGATCCGTGGGTCAGGCGGTCGCGGTACATGGCCGCGGGGAAAAAGGCGCTCCACACCCCTGCGGCATCGCGGTGCATGCGGATTTCGGTGCGCTGCCAGTTGTTGAAGTCGCCGAAAACATAGACGTCGTGCGCCCCGGGCAGCCACTCGCGCAACCACCACCCGTCGAGCAGCCCGTCCCACTGCCAGCCGAAATAGCGGTAGCCGTTGGCGTAGTCGGAGAGCGAGCCGGCCGTACGGCGGATGTCGTCGACCTTCTGCCGGTAACGCTCCCAGCGGCGGTTCATCTCGGTTTCGACGGGCTGCAACCATTCGTCGCGCTCGACGATGGGCAGGCGGGGTGCTGTATTCTTCATAGAGGCAGGATATTTAGATATGAATAAACGGGGGCTAAAGCAAGCCCGCTGGCACTTTGCCAAGCGGAAATAACTTCGGCACAACCAAAGATACGAAATTTTTTGCACTTCGGCACTGCCGACCCCACTTCGCTTCGGCAAAATGCAAGTAAACTTGTTTTTACGCTCGCTTATTCGTATCTTTGTACAAATCGTTAAAATCAAGATTATGTTCAAGCAACCCAAAGGTCTGATTGCCGCGGCCCTCGCCAACACGGGCGAACGCTTCGGTTTCTACACCATGATGGCCATCCTGACGCTTTTCTTGATGTCGAAATTCGGCATCGACGGCGAGCAGGCCGGCAAGATCTACTCGTTTTTCTACACCTCGATCTACATCCTGGCCCTGGCCGGCGGTCTGATCGCCGACCGGCTGCGCAACTACAAAGGAACGATCATCGCCGGCATCCTGGTCATGACGCTGGGCTATGTCGTGCTGATGATGCCCTGGATTTCGTCCCGGGCGCTGGTCGTGGGCGCCCTGATGGTCATCGCGTTCGGCAACGGACTCTTCAAGGGCAACCTCCAGGCGCTCGTGGGGCAGCTCTACGACAACGAACAATACGCCAAGCTGCGCGACACGGGATTCCAGATCTTCTACATGTTCATCAACATCGGCGCCATGGTCGCACCGTTCGCCGCTGTGGGCGTGCGCAACTGGTGGCTCCGCACGCAGGGATTCCTCTACAACTCCGACCTCTCGGCCCTCTGCCACGCTTTCAACAACGGCACCATGACCGAGGAAGTGATGAACGGCCGCTTCTCCGAGCTGGCCGCGCAGGTAAGTCTCAACGGCGCCCCGGCCGATCTGGCCGTCTTCGCCCAAGAGTATCTGACGGCGTTCAACACCGGCTTCCACTATGCGTTCGGCGTGGCGATCGTGGCCATGCTCTTCTCGCTGGTGGTCTTCCTTTTCAGCAAGAAGAACCTGCCCGACCCGCAGGCCGCGACGGACAAAAAGACGGTTTCGAAAGCCGAAATCCAGCAGGACGCCCGCGAGATCAAACAACGTCTCTACGCGCTGTTCGCCGTCTTCGCCGTGGTAATCTTCTTCTGGTTCTCGTTCCACCAGAACGGACTGACGCTGACCCTGTTCGCTCAAGACTACACGCGTCTCGAAATCTTCGGCGCTCCCATTTCGGCCGAAATCTTCCAGTCGGCCAACCCCATTTGCGTGGTGGCCCTCACGCCGATCGTCATCGCCATCTTCGCCTGGCTGCGCAACCGCGGCAAGGAACCCTCGACCCCGATGAAGATCGCCATCGGCATGGGCATCGCCGCTGCGGCCTACGTGTTGATGGTCTTCGGTTCGCTGGGGCTGCCCGACCGCGCAGAAGTCGAGGCCATGGGCGGTCTGGACGCCGCAGCGCGTGTGACGCCCTGGCTGCTGGTGGCCACCTACCTGATTCTGACGGTCGCCGAGCTGTTCATCTCGCCGCTGGGTCTCTCGTTCGTCTCGAAGGTCGCGCCGCAGAAGCTCCAGGGTCTGATGCAGGGGTGCTGGCTGGGTGCCACGGCCCTGGGCAACGGACTGCTTTTCATCGGCCCGATCCTCTACAACAAGATTTCGATTTCGGCGACCTGGACGGTCTTCGTCGTGGTCTGCGGCATCTCGATGCTGGTCATGCTGGCCATGGTCAAGTGGCTGGAGCGAGTTACCGAATAAGAAACGCCGTTTCTTGCACAAACGAACCGGGCACCCTCGCAGTGAGGGTGCCCGGCTTCTCATAAGGGAGCAAGTTTATTGCTCGGCCGCACCGAAACGCTGAAGCGTCCCGCGCAACGAAAACTTATCGTACTCTTCGCGCAGCGACGCGATCAACTCGCGCACCGACTGAATCTTCTCGGCCCGCCAGGCGTTGGCGCCGCAAAAGGCGTAGCCGTTCTGCAACTTACCCTTGAAAGCGTTGTAGAGCGCCAGCATGATACAATAGGGGCTGTGCGTCACGTCGCAAGTCTTGATGCAGTCGAACGGGCAGGCCTTGGGACGCTTCAACCCCTCCTTGACCCGTTCGAGGAACGAACTGCGGAGCGCCCGGCCCGGCATGCCGACGGGACTCTCGATGATCTCGATATCCTGGGGCTGCGCGTCAATGTAACTCTGCTTGAAGGCCGGATCGGCGTCGCACTCCTCGGTAGTGACGAAGCGCGTACCCATCTGCACCCCCTCGGCGCCCAGCTCCATGATGCGGTAGATGTCCTCGCCGGTATAGATGCCGCCGCCGGCGATCACCGGAATATGGAAGCCGTGCTCGGCGCCGAACGCGTCGACCTCTTTCACGATCTCCGGAACCAGCTTCTCCAACGCATAGTCGGCATCCTCGATCTGCTCGCGCTTGTAACCCAGATGACCGCCCGCCTTAGGCCCCTCGACCACGATGGCGTCGGGCACGTAATGGTACTCGGAGAACCATTTGCGGCACAACAACGCTGCGGCACGGGCCGACGAGACGATGGGCGCCAACTTGGTTTTGGCCCCCTCGGGCAGGAACGACGGCAAGTTGAGCGGCAACCCTGCACCCGAGAAGATGATGTCGGCCTTCTCGGCGACGGCCGTGCGCACCATGTCGGCGAAATTGGACATGGCGACCATGACGTTCACGCCGATGATGCCGCGCGTAGCCGCGCGAGCCTTGCGCAACTCCTGCTTCAAGCCCCAGATCGAGGCAGCCCGGTAGTCCTTCGAATAGTCGTTGTAGATTGCGCCCAGGCCGGCCGAGGAGATCACTCCGATGCCGCCCTCGTCGGCCACGGCCGAAGCCAGGCCCGCCAGCGATATGCCCACGCCCATGCCGCCCTGCACGATGGGGACGGAGGCGCACAAATTTCCGATTTTCAATGATTTCATTCAGACGTATGTATAAAAGTAACGGGCAAATATAGGCATTTTAAGACGAATAATTCGGAAATCGGGAACAATTTTACAAAAACCGCACACCCCGCATCCTGCGGCGCCCCTCGTCGGAAGTCTCGCGCTCGACGATGCCCGTCAGCACGTCGGCCGCGTCGTGCCAGCGGTTGGCGCGGAACTGGCGGCGATAAGCGGCCAGATGGGCGTAGAGTTCGGGCCAGAGCAGGTTCCAGCCCCGTGGAAAGCGCAGCAGATGCAACGCCGTGGCTGCATTGGAGAGGATGCGGGCCTCCTTGTTGCCATGCTGGTGGAACCACTCGATGCGCACGTCGGGCGCCAGCCGCTGCACGGCCCGCGCGAATCCGCGGCCGCCGTTGTTGCTCTCGACGGCGGCCTGCCGCGTGCCCGAACGCACCAGCATCTCGGCCACCAGCCGCTCGGTCACCTCCATCGGCTCGCGCGAGTAGACCGCATCGGTCAGGTAGATCGCCCCGTCGGCATCGACCGCATAGGAGAGCGAACACAGATAATCGTCGCCCGTGTCGGCGGTGTCGGTATAATTGCCATAACGAACGATCTCGCGGGGCAACTCGTCGTACTCGGAGAAGTTGGCCCCGTAGAGCAACCCCTCGCGGGCCGAAGGGTGCCCCTGGTACATGGCTTCGAACTGCAAAGGATCGAGCCGCCGCTTGGCGGCCAGCAACGCCGCGCCGTGCTGCGCCTCCCAGAGCGCCTCGCCCGGCGCCCGCGGATCGATTTCGGAAGGCGCCGACGCCTTGACGGCCTCGAAATTGAGGTGGAGCCACTCGTCGTCGGCCAACGTGTCGAGCTGCGCCCACGAGACGAACTCCCTGACCGGCTCGCGGGCCATGATCGTACCGATCAAGTCCTCCTCGTGCCACCGTGTGAAGACGATCAACTCGCGCGAGGCGTTGTGCATGCGCGTCCGCACGACCGAAGTGTACCACTCCCAGCAATTGGCGCGGATGAGCGGCGAATTGGCCTCCAGAGCATCCTTGTAGAGGTCGTCGAGAATGAAACAGTCGACCCGGTTGCCCGTGAGCGACCCCTCGCGACCCACCGACAACAGACCGCCCCGGCGCTCGATGATCTCCACCTCGTCGGCCGTGCGGATGTAACTCGGCGGCTTGGAACCGCGCTTGATGGTAGTTGCGGGGAAGATGCCGCCGTACTCGCGCGATTCGAGAATGCGCTGTACCCGCCGGTTGAACTTCGAAGCCAAGGCCCCCGAATAGGAAGCTATGGCCACGCGGCAATCGGGATCGAGACCCAAGACATAAGCGGGCAGCAAGGTGGTGGCGCCGACGCTCTTGCCGTGCTGGGGCGGCATGGTGACGATCAGGCGGCGGATCCGTCCGCGCGCGAAAGCCTCCAGCACGCGATAATAAGCCCGATGGAAAGGCTGCAACTCCAGAAAAGGATAGACCTCCAACGCAAAATCGGCGAACGACGGCACGGCAATAAAAACCTCTGCGGGAGCGCTTCCCGCAGAGGAAAAATCAGCTTTGGATTTCATGACGATGTTTGATTTCATGCACCTTTCCGGCTTCGGCATGACCTGCGCAAGCCAGGTTCTGCACACAGCAGGTCGAAAAGGTTCGATTTTTGAACCCCTTGCGCGGCGCCGCGGCAGGCGGGTTCAGAAAGAAAGGTTCCGGCGGACGGCGCCGCGCCCAGAGAGGGAGGGGTGCCGGAACACACGATAAAAAGAGAGAATCGACGGGCCGTATCCGGCCGAAAGCCGAAAAGAAGATCGCGGGTTATGAATTCCGAATCGTCTCCCGAAGAGTCGCGAACGAGAAATCGTTGATCTGCTCGACTCCGGACACGAAACTATGGAACTCCCACCACACGGGCACGAGGTCGGCGATCGTATCGAATTCGCCCTCGGGCAACGACACGCGCCGGCGGTAGACGATCACCGAAGCCGTCAGACGCCACTCCGCACCGTCGGCCGAAGCCTCGACCGATCCCGAAAAATAGCTTTTGGCCCCGATAGCCTCGGCGAGCGATGCCGCGACCTGCCCATAAAGTTCAGATGAAACCGAATACATGACTGATAATTAAAGGATTTTTTCAGAAAAACTTGGCACGCAAAAATAAATTGCTTAACTTTGCAGGACAAAGATAAGTTCAAATATTGAATTTTCGATCGCCGCACGGCTTTTTTTACTATAATTTTTTTCGATAGAACAGCCATGAACGAACGGGTAAAATCGATACGCAAACAACTTGGCATGACCCAAGAACAACTGGCACAAAGACTTGGCATCGGCAAGGCGGCCCTTTCGATGATCGAGACGGGCAAAGCCAAGCTCTCGGCCCGCAACCGCAACATCCTTGTTCAAGATTTGAACGTAAACCCCGAGTGGCTCGAATCCGGACGCGGCGCGATGTTCAACGCCGAACCCGATCTGACGGCCTACATGCACCGCACCGACAACTCGCTGCCCATGCAGAGCGTGCCGCTCTACTCGATCGAGGGCACGGCGGGACTGGTGCCGCTCTTTGCCGACCAGGCGCACACCAAACCGCTGAACTTCATACACATACCCAACCTGCCCAAATGCGACGGCGCGATCTACATCGTGGGCGACTCGATGTACCCGCTGCTCAAAAGCGGCGACATCGTGCTGTACAAGCAACTGCACGACATCAACGACATCTTCTGGGGCGACATGTACCTGCTGTCGATCGACATCGACGGCGAAGAATACGTGACGGTGAAGTATATCCAGAAATCCGAACGCGAAGGATACGTCAAGTTGGTGAGCCAGAACCCCCACCATGCCGACAAGGACGTAGCGCTCGACCGCATCCGGGCCATCGCGCTGGTCAAGGCCAGCATCCGCATGAACTCGATCCGGTAACCGTTCCGGCACCCGATCGCACAGCCGGGTTCGGCGCACTCCTGCCGGCACAGGAACGGCCTCCCGGGCGGAACCGGCGCAGGCGCCCGCACCTGCCCGCAGTGACAAACAGCTGTCGGGAATGGCATTTTTCAGCGCCGAATCTTTCATATTCGATTTCTTCTCGCTATCTTTGAATACTTTTTCGCATGCTCGGTGTTCCGCCGCAAAGACGGACAGCGACAACCGCAAGAACAACATCACAAACGATAACCTCATGAAAACCAACTACGAAATCCGCTATGCTGCGCATCCCGAGGATGCCAAGCACTACGACACGGCCCGTCTGCGCCGCGACTTTCTGATCGAAAAGGTCTTCGCGGCCGACGAGGTGAACATGGTCTACTCGATGTACGACCGCATGATCGTGGGTGGCGCCATGCCGGTGCACGAAGCGCTCGCACTCGAAGCCATCGACCCGCTGAAGGCGCCCCATTTCCTCACGCGCCGCGAGCTGGGCATCTTCAACGTCGGCGGCAAGGGCCGCGTGAAGTCGGGCGACACGACGTTCGAACTCGACTACAAGGAGGCGCTCTACCTGGGCGCCGGCGACCGCGAAGTGGTCTTCGAGAGCATCGACCCGCAGCACCCGGCCAAATTCTACTTCAACTCCACGACGGCCCACTGCACCTACCCCGACCGCAAGGTTACGAAAGCCGACGCCGTGGTGGCCCACATGGGTTCGCTCGAAGGCTCGAACGACCGCAACATCAACAAGATGCTCGTCAACCAGGTGCTGCCCACGTGCCAGTTGCAGATGGGCATGACCGAACTGCTGCCGGGCAGCGTGTGGAACACCATGCCGGCCCACGTCCACTCGCGCCGCATGGAAGCCTACTTCTACTTCGAGGTGCCCGAGGAGCACGCCGTGTGCCACCTGATGGGCGAAGTCGAGGAGACGCGCCACATCTGGATGAAGGGCGACCAGGCCGTGCTTTCGCCCGAATGGTCGATCCACAGCGCCGCCGCCACGCACAACTACACCTTCATCTGGGGCATGGGCGGCGAGAACCTCGACTACGGCGACCAGGACTTCTCGAAGATCACCGACTTGAAATAAGCGATCGGAAAAACCGATGAGGTGCGGCCTCATCGATACCGGAAATCGAAATCATTTCAGAATGAAAGCGACAAGGCTGTTCTTCTTGGTTTTTCCATTGTTCTTTTCCTGCGGTCTCTCCGCACAGAACAAGCATACGATCCGCATCGGTGCCGGCGTCAATGTTCGCAGCAGTGTCGACGACGACCGGCTCACGGTCGGGCCGTCGCTTTCGGTGGAATACGGCCGAACCATCAACGCCTATTTCTCTGCCGCCGCCGAAATACATACCGACATGTGCAAAAACGGCGCAGCGTCCGATTTATATGGAGCAGGGGTCGGTTTGCGAGGTATGTTCACGCCGTTTCCCAAGAAATTCCGATGGGTCAAGGTCGGTGTCGGCGCGACGTACGATCATTGCAAGTATCTGTACGGCGTGCATGTTCAGGATGCGGAAGGGCAATCGGTCTTGCAGCACATGCGGCATTCGGCCGATTATTGGGGCATCGATTTCCCGATCCGAGCCTATCTGATCGACAGCCGGCGGTTCGAGTTCTATGCGTTCTACAACATCAAAACCATGTTTTCGGACGGCAGGTATTATTGGAACTACTCCCATGGCGGTCTGGCATTCGGCGTCAAATTCTAATCAGTATTCGTTTTTTAACTTTTAATAAAAATATGGTAAACTTTTCTTTGGAAGGTAAGGTCGCGCTCGTAACGGGCGCCTCCTACGGTATCGGCTTCGCACTGGCCACGGCATTCGCACGCCAGGGCGCCAAGATCGTCTTCAACGACATCAAGCAGGAGTTGGTCGACAAGGGTCTGGCCGCCTACAAGGCCGAGGGCATCGAAGCCCACGGCTACGTCTGCGACGTAACTAACGAAGAGCAGGTCAACGCCCTCGTGGCGCAGATCGAAAAGGAAGTCGGCACGATCGACATCCTCGTCAACAACGCCGGCATCATCAAGCGCATCCCCATGCACGAAATGACCGCCGCCGAGTTCCGTCAGGTGATCGACATCGACCTCAACGGCCCGTTCATCGTCTCGAAGGCCGTCATTCCGTCGATGATCAAGAAAGGCCACGGCAAGATCATCAACATCTGCTCGATGATGTCCGAACTGGGCCGCGAGACCGT